>NZ_JBFRMS010000017.1:0-1637 GCF_041470505.1 Vibrio sp. 10N.261.55.C5 | reverse complement strand
CCCTATCTGGCAGGATAGTTGTCACTGTTAAAATTTAACCAGTTTGGGCGATAAAGAGTAATTGTGTCTCGTATCTCAGTAGAAAGAAAAGAAGCTATATTGAAGAAGCTGTTGCCTCCCTATTCGATGTCAGTTAAAGAAGTGTCGGAAGAGGAAGGAATTAGCACTGCGACCCTGTATCATTGGCGCCAGCAACTCAGACGTTCAGGAGCCGCCGTGCCAAATAGCAACACTTCATCAGAGCAGTGGTCTGCTCAAACTAAACTCGCCATTGTTGCCGAAACTTATTCAATGACCGAAAATGAACTCAGCCTATATTGTCGAGAGAAGGGCTTGTACCCTGAGCAAGTACAAACCTGGCGGAGTGAGTTTCTTCAAGGAGTCATGTTGAACAAAGAGAGTGAAGCCCAAGCCAAAAAACAGGCTAAAGCTGACAAACTTGAAATCAAAGAGTTGAAGAAAGATTTACGACTCAAAGAAAAAGCGCTCGCTGAAACGGCCGCCCTCTTGGTACTAAGAAAAAAGCTGAGAGCCTTTTACGGGGAAGAGCCAGAGGACGACTAACCTCAACCGATGAAAGGCAGAACATAGTGACTCTTATCCTTGAAGCGAAGCAATGCGGATGCCGTTTAGAGCCAGCTTGCCATGAAGTTCAAATCGACTTGAGAACGTATCGTCGCTGGTATCAGCAAGGTGAAGTTCAAGCTGACAAAAGGCCGATATGCATCAGGCCAGAGCCTGCTAACAAGCTCTCTCAGCAAGAGCGTGATGCGATTATCGAGGTGTGTAACCGCTCTGAGTTCGCAAGCTTACCTCCGACTCAAATCGTCCCGACACTGCTTGACCGAGGTGAGTATATCGCCTCTGAATCGAGTTACTATCGGGTGCTGAGTGCACAGGGGCAACTCCACAGACGAGGTCGTCAAAGGAGTAGGCAGAAGCAAGCGAAGCCAACAAGTTACACAGCGACAGATTCGAACCAAGTCTATACATGGGATATCACTTACTTACCTTCAAAGGTTCGAGGCCAACACTATTACCTGTATGTCATTGAGGACATCTACAGTCGAAAAATTGTTGGTTATGAAGTGTATGAGCATGAATGCGGTGAGCTAGCGTCACAACTTCTGCAACGAACGTTGATGCGAGAGCAGTGCTTCAATCAAGCACTGGTTCTTCACTCAGATAATGGTGCGCCGATGAAGTCGTTGACGTTCAAAGCAAAAATGGAAGAGTTAGGTATTACTTCATCGTATAGTCGCCCAAGAGTCAGTGATGATAACCCGTATGTTGAGTCATTGTTCCGCACGGTAAAGTACATGCCAAGCTGGCCAACAAAGGGCTTTGAAACAATCGACAGTAGTCGAAGTTGGGTTGAAGCCTTCGTACGCTGGTACAACACGGAGCACAAGCACAGTAAGCTGAATTATGTCACGCCTTCAGAGCGTCACAATGGAAAAGATAAAGAGATCTTGAAGCGCCGAGCGGAGGTACTACTCGCTGCAAAAGAGCTAAACCCTGAACGCTGGCCTGGTGATATCAGAAACTGTGAACCTGTTGGTGACGTTCACCTAAATCCAGAAAGAGAAGCTGCTTAATAAGTAAGCAAATGATGACAACTACCTTGAAAAACACCG
>NZ_JBFRMS010000016.1:0-178006 GCF_041470505.1 Vibrio sp. 10N.261.55.C5 | reverse complement strand
AACTATATTGTCCTCCGACAATAGATAATAAGAAGCCCATCCTGTGATGGGCTTTTTTATGTCTGTTAGTTAACGATCAGTGTTAGAGCTAGCTGTAGCGTCATTAAGCGCTCAGTGCTTGCTCTAGGTCAGCCAAGATATCGTCAATGTGCTCGATACCTACTGATAGGCGAATCATCTCCGGTGATACACCGGCTTGTTTCTGTTCAGCTTCGCTTAGTTGACGGTGTGTCGTCGAAGCTGGGTGACAAGCGAGAGATTTCGCATCGCCAATGTTAACTAAGCGCTTGAAGATTTGCAGTGCATCATAGAAGCGAACACCGGCTTCATAACCGTCTTTTAAACCAAAAGATAGAATAGCCGATGGCTTACCCTGCATGTATTTTTCAGCAAGCGGGTAGAATTCTGAGCTAGGCAGACCAGCGTAGCTTACCCAACTGACTTTTTCGTGTTGGCTGAGGTATTCTGCCACTTTCAAGGCATTCTCTGTGTGTCGCTCCATACGTAACGACAATGTCTCCAAGCCTTGCATCAACATGAAAGCATTCATTGGCGACAGTGCTGCACCTGTATTACGTAGGGGAACCGTTCTAGCTCGACCAATAAACGCAGCCTCACCAAATGCCTCGGTATAAACCACGCCATGATAAGAAGGCTCTGGCTGATTAAAAACAGGGAAGCGCTCTTTGTGCTCTGCCCATGGGAATTTTCCTGAATCGACAATCACGCCACCTAACGTTGTACCGTGACCACCCACGTATTTGGTTAGTGAGTGCACCACGATGTCAGCACCAAAATCGATAGGTTTACACAGCACAGGCGTCGCGACTGTGTTATCAACAATCACAGGCACTCCTTGTGCGTGGGCAAGTTCTGCAACACGTTCTAAGTCGATGATATTACCAGCAGGGTTACCAATACTTTCACAGTAAACCGCCTTGGTTTTTTCATCGATCAGTGCCGCTAAGCTTTCTGGTTTGTCGTCTTTAGCAAAACGAACTTCAATTCCTTGGTTTGGCAACATGTGAGCAAATAGGGTGTAAGTACCACCGTAAAGCTGAGGCGTTGAGACAATGTTGTCACCGATTTGCGCCAACGTCTGAATCGCGTAGTTGATCGCAGCACTGCCCGCACTTACCACTAAGCCTGCAATCCCCCCTTCTAAGGCTGCCATGCGTTTTTCTAACACATCATTGGTTGGATTCATTATCCGTGTGTAGATATTACCTGGCACCGCAAGGTTAAACAGGTCGGCGCCATGTTGTGCGTCATCGAATTCGTAAGCGACGGTTTGGTAAATAGGTGTGGCAACCGATTTGGTTGTTGGATCAGTTTCGTAGCCGAAGTGAATCGAGAGTGTTTCGTCTTTCATGTTTCTTCCCTGAACTATTGAATGATTTGTGTACACTCATATTGCCGATTTTTTTATAAAAGAAAAGTATGTTTAGTCACAGAGAGGCAATTGGAATTGTGTGCGGGACGATTCGTTTTTGGTTCGGAAGTGCAGGGTGTGATTGGTACTGAATCAGAAAAGCAAAAAGCCAGAGCAGCGTGAACTGTTCTGGCTTTTCTAATTTGGTGGCCCCTCCCAGATTTGAACTGGGGACCGAACGATTATGAGTCGTGCGCTCTAACCACTGAGCTAAGGGGCCGTAGGGCATAGATTATAGGGGAAGCATTCAGTGGTGTCTAGACACTATAAGGGGCAATTCCGCTTACATCTTAGCCACTTAAATCACACGGATAAAAAAAAGGTGAGCCAACGCTCACCTTTTCTTATTTATGCTTAAAAGCTAACCGCACTAAAGTGTGTGATTACTCGTCTAGGAAGCTACGCAGAGTTTCTGAGCGGCTTGGGTGACGAAGTTTACGCAGTGCTTTTGCTTCGATCTGACGGATACGTTCACGAGTTACGTCGAACTGTTTACCAACCTCTTCAAGAGTGTGGTCAGTGTTCATGTCGATACCGAAACGCATACGCAGTACTTTAGCTTCACGAGGTGTTAGGCCTGCAAGAACGTCTTTAGTTGCACCGCGTAGGCTGGTTGCCGTTGCAGAGTCTAGAGGTAGTTCTAGCGTTGTATCTTCGATGAAATCACCTAGGTGCGAATCTTCGTCGTCACCGATTGGTGTCTCCATTGAGATTGGCTCTTTAGCGATTTTCAGTACTTTACGGATCTTGTCTTCAGGCATTTGCATGCGTTCAGCTAGCTCTTCCGGAAGTGGTTCACGACCCATCTCTTGTAGCATTTGACGAGAGATACGGTTTAGTTTGTTGATCGTTTCGATCATGTGAACCGGAATACGGATAGTACGAGCTTGGTCGGCAATCGAACGAGTGATTGCTTGACGGATCCACCAAGTAGCGTAAGTAGAGAACTTATAACCACGACGGTATTCAAACTTATCTACCGCTTTCATCAGACCGATGTTACCTTCTTGGATTAGATCCAGGAATTGTAGACCACGGTTTGTGTACTTCTTAGCAATCGAGATTACTAGACGTAAGTTCGCTTCAACCATCTCTTTCTTCGCACGACGAGCTTTCGCTTCACCGATAGACATACGACGGCTGATATCTTTGATGCTTTGAACAGTAAGAGACGTTTCACGTTCGATCATATCCAGTTTTTGGATAGAGCGACGGATGTCGTGCTCGTTACGTTTGATCTTTTCTGCGTATGGCTTGTCTGAAGCAAGAACTTCATCCAACCATGCTTCGCTAGATTCGTTACCAGTAAATAGAGCAATGAAAGATTTCTTCGGCATTTTGCCGTACTCAACCGTTTGACGCATGATTAGGCGTTCTTGAGTACGTACGCGATCCATAGAGTTACGCAGTTCGTTTACTAGGTAATCAAACTGTTTTGGTGTTAGACGGAACTCTTTGAATACGTCTTGCATCATTGTCGTTGCAAGCGTTGCTTTCGGGCTTTCATGGCCGTACTCGTTGATCGCTAGCTGACGGTTCTGGTAGCTAGTACGAAGCGCTGTGAACTTCTCAAGAGCAAGCTCAGGATCGATACCTGTATCTTCTTCTTCCTCTTCCTCGTCGTCTTCAGCGTCTTCTTTGTCTTCGTCTTCCAGATCAGTTTCAGCAAGTTCTGAACCGATGTGAGTCGCCGTTGGCGCAGCTGTGCCATCGTCGTCAGGGTCAACAAAGCCATTGATTAGGTCTGTTAAGCGAATCTCTTCTGCTTGTACGCGGTCAAACTGTTCCAAGATGTATGGAATAGTGCCTGGGTACTCAGCAACCGATAGTTGAACTGTATTGATACCATCTTCAATACGTTTCGCAATGTCGATTTCGCCTTCACGAGTCAGTAGTTCAACCGTACCCATTTCACGCATGTACATACGAACTGGGTCAGTAGTACGGCCAATCTCGCTTTCTACGCTTGAAAGCGCAGCAGCTGCAGCTTCGGCTGCATCTTCATCTATATTGGCATCGTCATCATTAAGTGCTAGATCATCAGCATCAGGTGCAGTTTCAACTACCTTGATACCCATGTCGTTGATCATTTGAATGATGTCTTCTACCTGTTCAGAATCCACGATTTCTGCAGGTAGGTGGTCGTTTACTTCGGCGTAGGTCAGATAGCCTTGTTCCTTGCCTTTAATAACAAGTAATTTAAGCTGTGACTGCGGATTTTGATCCATAGATGATATCCAACTTCAGGTCTGGTGAAGGACGTTGCATTCTCAAATGCAAACCAATTATGTTAACAAATTTATTAAATGCTGACTAATCAAACAGGGTTACGCTTTTAGATCTAGCATTAAAGCTAGTAGCTCCCTTTTTTCTTCGGCTGATAAACCGACGCTTCTTGCTTTGGCCTGCAGGTTTTCAATTTGTTTTTCAACGCACTGGGCAAGTATGTTGTCCAATGAGTCTAAAAATATGTCTTCTTGATTGTCTTCGTCGAGGGGGATTTCCCAGCTCGCGAGACGAGACAGAAGAGCCTCATGTTTATTGTGTCGCCAATGCTCTAATAATTGGCCTGTGTTGATATGGGGATGCTCGTGGCATTTATCAAGTACTTCGACGAATAAACTTAGTCCAGGCAGCTGTAAGCCTTTGACACTTGATAAATCCGGTACCATATCAGCATAGCTCGGATTTTGGATAAGCAAAGCGATAACTTCACGCATTGGAGTGCGTTTCAGCTCTTTATGCGGTTGAGGTGTCGGGTTCTGTGTATGAACACGCGCACGTCGCAATTGATTATCAAATCCAGTTCGCTCATCGAGCAGTTTTTCGAGTAATTCTTGGAAGTAACTGTCAGGGATTTTGTTAATCAAGGCGCTGGCGTGTGCACGCAGTGCCGATTTTCCTTCGGTTGTTCCCAAGTTTAACTTGTGTATTTCAATCAGGTTATCGAACAAATAGGTCGAAAGCGGCGTCGCATTGTGGACCAGTTGTTCAAAAGCGGCTTTGCCATGCTCTCTAATATAGCTGTCTGGGTCTTCACCGTCGGGCAAGAACAGAAACTTAAGCGTGTTACCGGTTTTCAGGTACTCAAGTGCGTTTTCTAGTGCGCGCCATGCGGCCTCTTTACCTGCTCGGTCACCATCGTAACAACAAACCACAGTGCTGGTTTGACGGAACAACATTTGAACATGGTCGCCGGTTGTCGAGGTGCCCAGTGATGCTACTGAGTAATCGACACCATATTGCGCGAGTGCCACGACATCCATGTAACCTTCAACCACAAGTATTTGCGGCGGTTCACGGTAGGCTTGCAGCACTTCATAAAGGCCGTAAAGCTCTTTACCTTTATGGAAGATAGGCGTTTCTGGTGAGTTGAGGTATTTTGGTGTGCCGTCTTCTAATACACGACCACCAAAACCAATCACACGGCCACGACGATCACGAATTGGGAACATTACGCGTCCACGGAATCGGTCGTATCGTTTACCTTTATCGTTCTCAATTAACATGCCGCCAGTTACGAGCATGTCTTGGGCTTCTTTCTGTTGGCCAAAGTTCTTACGAACTAAGTCCCACTCATCGGCCACATAACCAATGCCAAACTTCTGGACGATCTCGCCCGAAAGGCCACGATTCTTTAGGTAATCAATCGCAGGTTTGTTGGCTGATATTTTCAGTTGAGAGCGGTAAAAATTACTGATGCCGCCCATCAAATCGTAGAGGTTACGTTTTTGTTCGCTGTTGGCTCTTGGTGCTGTTGATATCTCGCCGCTGCGCTGTTCTCTAGGAACGTCGAGGCCTAAGAAAGAGGCTAGCTCTTCAATAGCTTCAACAAAATCGAGGCGTTCGAACTCCATAATGAAGTCGATAGCATTACCGTGTACGCCACAACCAAAGCAGTGATAAAACTGTTTTTCTTGGCTTACGCTAAAAGAAGGGGTCTTTTCGTTGTGGAATGGGCAACAAGCACCATAGTTTTTGCCTTTTTTCTTAAGTTTCACGCGTGCGTCCACAATGTCGACAATGTCGAGACGCGCTAGGAGATCATCAATGAAACTACGCGGGATGTGTCCTGCCATAAAACCTTAGAAAAATGCACTAACTGAGAGTGTGGATAATAATAGTTTGAATAGGTTACAGATACAAACAAGCCGTGCGTTCCGAAGGATTGCACGGCTTGTTGCAATTTGATTTGGGATTAAGCGAGTTTAGAACGAACTAAACCACTAACTTTACCCATATCTGCACGCCCTTGAATTTGTGGTTTCAAGATAGCCATTACTTTACCCATGTCTTGCATGCCCGCAGGTTGAGCTTCGGCGATTGCGCTATCAAGTAGTGCAATAACTTCTTCATCACTTAGCGGTTGAGGCATAAAGCCTTCAAGTACCGTAATTTCTGCTTTTTCCACGTCAGCAAGATCTTGACGATTTGCTGATTCATATTGAGCAACAGAATCGCGACGTTGCTTAACCATTTTAACTAATACAGCAAGAATGTCGTCGTCGTTCAGAGTGATCCGTTCGTCAACTTCACGTTGCTTAATTGCTGAAAGAGCTAAGCGGATAGTGCCAAGGCGCGGTTTGTCCTTGGCTTTCATCGCTAATTTTTGCTCTTCTTTGAGTTGTTCAATAAGAGCCATAACTCAGTCCTTATGGATTAAGTTATTAGTACAGGCGAACGCGACGTGCGTTTTCGCGAGCTAGCTTCTTAGCGTGACGCTTTTGAGCTGCTGCTTTAGCGCGTTTGCGAACTGTAGTTGGCTTTTCGTAGTGCTCGCGACGGCGAACTTCAGAAAGGATACCTGCTTTTTCACAAGAGCGCTTGAAACGACGTAGTGCAACGTCGAACGGTTCGTTTTCACGTACTTTAACTATTGGCATATGCCTTTCACCTCAGGGGTTATTCATTATCGCTGGCTACTCAGTACCAAATCAGAGAAGTTACCCATCGAGCTAACTCTCTATTCGCGTTTGGCCATTAACCAGCTTGATCAAAAATGGTGCGGAATTTTAATCCGATCACAGTGGCTTTGTAAAGCACTTTGTCGATTATAGTCTGTACAATATTTGTTTGAAGAGCTTAGGCAGGGTAATATTGCGCTAATTTCCCATTTTAGACGAAAGCGTGCCGAGAAAATTATGCGCATTATTGGTATTGAAACCTCTTGTGATGAAACAGGAATCGCGATTTATGATGATGAGCAAGGGCTGCTTTCTCATCAATTATATAGCCAAGTAAAGCTGCACGCCGATTACGGTGGTGTGGTACCTGAGCTAGCTTCACGTGACCACGTGAAAAAAACAATTCCTCTTATTAAAGCGGCATTAGCTGAAGCGAACCTAACGTCGAAAGACATTGATGGTGTGGCTTACACGGCTGGCCCTGGTTTAGTGGGTGCACTGCTGGTTGGTGCAACGATTGGTCGCAGTATTGCTTATGCGTGGGGAGTGCCTGCAGTGCCTGTTCACCATATGGAAGGTCACCTTCTTGCGCCAATGCTAGAAGATAACCCACCACCATTCCCATTTGTGGCTCTGCTGGTTTCTGGCGGCCATACCATGATGGTAGAAGTGAAAGGTATTGGTGAATACCGAATCCTTGGTGAATCGATTGATGATGCAGCGGGTGAAGCGTTTGATAAAACCGCGAAACTGATGGGCTTAGATTACCCTGGTGGTCCACTGTTATCTCGTTTGGCGGAAAAAGGCACTCCGGGTCGTTTTAAGTTCCCGCGTCCAATGACCGATCGTCCGGGTCTAGATATGAGCTTTTCTGGTTTGAAGACGTTCGCAGCGAATACCATTCGCGATAACGATAATGATGACCAAACTCGCGCTGATATCGCTTATGCATTCCAAGAAGCTGTTTGTGCAACCTTAGTAATCAAGTGTAAGCGAGCCTTGGTTGAAACGGGCATGAAACGTATAGTGATTGCCGGCGGTGTAAGTGCCAACAAACAACTGCGCGTTGAGCTTGAGGCGCTTGCTAAGAAAGTCGGTGGTGAGGTGTACTACCCACGCACTGAGTTCTGTACAGATAATGGTGCGATGATCGCTTATGCGGGCATGCAGCGCCTGAAGAATGGCGAAACGGCTGATTTGTCTGTTCATGCCACACCGCGTTGGCCTATTGACCAGCTAGAGCCAATTGCGTAATTGACTATAGTGTTTCGATAAACGGTCGCCTTGTGCGGCCGTTTTTATATCCTAGCTTACCGACCGTATGTCGATAAATAATTGCTGATAGAGATTAGGGAAGAAAATGAACAAGTTCACAGTAGACAATCAATCGATGGCGTACCTAGATGAAGGTCAAGGCCCTGTTGTTGTACTCGGCCACAGCTACCTTTGGGATAGTGCAATGTGGAAGCCGCAGATCGAAGCATTAAAAACTCAGTATCGCTGTATTGTTCCAGAGCTTTGGTCTCACGGTGAGTCTCAAGCTGCACCCGCTTCGATGCGTAACTTGAAAGATTACGCTCAGCACGTTTTGGCTCTGCTTGATCATTTAGAGATCGAAGAATTCTCAGTGGTTGGCTTATCGGTTGGCGGTATGTGGGGGACTGAGTTAGCGGAACTTGCACCTGCACGTATTAAGTCTTTGGTTCTAATGGATACTTTTGTGGGTTTAGAACCAGAAGTTGCTCACGCAAAGTACTTCAGCATGTTAGATACCATCACTCAAACCAAGACGGTTCCTCAGCCAATTGTTGAAGCGGTTGTTCCACTGTTCTTCGCTAATGATACGCAAACCAACACGCCAGCTTTAGTTGAAGGTTTTACTCAGCAGTTATCAGCTCTTGAGGGCGACAACGCTGAAGAAGTGGCACGAATTGGTCGAATGGTGTTTGGACGTCGCGATATGATTGAATCGGTAGAGAACTTTGCTCTGCCTGTTTTGATTGCTGTAGGACAAGAAGATAAACCACGTCCGGTACTTGAGTCATACCTAATGCACGATTGCATTACGGGCAGTGAATTAGTGGTGATTCCTGGCGCAGGTCATATTAGCTCGTTAGAGCAACCAGAGTTTGTGAACACAATGCTGAAGACGTTTTTAGATAAACATCTGCTATAAGCTTTAAATACTGAATATTATGGTTCGGCTTAGACGTGACAGTTTAAGCCGATTTTTTTTGTCCGAGTTTTGGTTCGCTGCCATCGAGTAGGCGGCGGATATTCTGGTGGTGACGTAACACGATCAAACAGCACAGCATGGCTACTGGCAATGTGTATTGAGGTTTGACTAACCAAGCGTAGAAAGGGGCAAGTAGCACAGTAACCAGTGCCGCTAAAGAAGAGTAACGAAACAAAAACGCGACCACTAACCAAGTCGCCATGATCATTCCGGTTAGATCGAATCCTATTGGGGCGATAGCGCCAAGTGCGGTTGCCACGCCTTTACCACCTTTGAAGTGGAAGAAGATCGGATACATATGGCCAAGACACGCCGCAATTGCCACAACCCCAAGAATGATTGGGTCGATCTTGAGGTAGTAGCCAAGCCAGACAGGGATAGTGCCTTTCAGCATGTCACACAAAAGGACGGCAGCTGCTGCGCCTTTACCGCCAACACGCAGGACATTGGTTGCTCCTGGGTTGTTAGAACCTACTGTTCGAGGATCTGGGAGCCTCAAAACTCGGCATATCAAGACCGCACTAGAGATTGAACCTAGTAAGTAGGCAGCAATGATCATGATAAGTGCCAATGGGGTCATGTCTGTCCTTTAACGGTTATACGCCTAACGATGGGAAAATAATGCTCAATCCAAGAGTAATTGATATCATATCTCGAATTACGCAAATAATACGTTTTTTTCCCCCATATGGGTATCCGACCTCTAAAAGGACAAGTCATGGCACTGGATAAAGTTTTCATTGAACAGCTAGAAGTAATTACAACGATCGGTGTTTACGATTGGGAACAAGAGATTAAACAAAAACTTGTGCTTGATATTGAAATGGCTCATGACAACCGCCCAGCAGGCAAGAGTGATGATGTGGTTGATGCTTTGGATTATTCGAAAGTGAGCACTGCAGTACTTGAGCACATTGCAAATGGCCGTTTTCTACTCGTAGAACGTGTTGCTGAAGAAGTCGCAGAGCTTATTATGACTCAGTTCTCTGTGCCGTGGATTAAAATCCGATTGGCTAAACCTGGCGCAGTGCCACAAGCAAAAGCCGTTGGTGTGATCATCGAACGAGGTCAAGCATGACAGTAGCCTATGTTGGTGTTGGCACGAACATAGACCGCGACAAGCATGCAAGGGTGGCATGGACAGAGCTTCAATCGTTAGGGACTAACCTTAAATGCTCTAAAATCTATCACTGTGAGCCCGTGGGTTTTAATAGCCATCCGTTTTATAACTTTGTGATAGAGCTCGACACGTCACTCTCATTGACTGAATTTTCACAGCAGCTGCGTAAAATTGAGTTTAAATGGGGTCGCTCTCAAGATGCGCACAAACTACAAGATCGAAAACTCGATCTTGATATTGTGCTGTTTGGAGAGGAGGTTTCTGAGTGTGAACCAGAATTACCACGCAGTGATATCTACAAATATCCTTTTGTAACACAGCCGCTTTATGATCTTTGTCCTGCGCGAGTGATCCCGCAAGACGGAAGAACCGTCAGTGAAATATGGCAGAAGATGCAGCAATTAGACTCGCTCTCTGTCGTAGATATAAAACTATAATTTTTAAGGTAAGTAATGAGTTATTTTGAAGCGTTTATATTGGCGTTGGTGCAAGGCTTTACAGAGTTTTTACCTATTTCCAGTTCTGCACACCTAATCCTTCCTTCAGCTGTTTTAGGCTGGGAAGATCAAGGTTTGGCTTTTGATGTCGCTGTCCACGTTGGTACTTTGGCAGCTGTTGTTATCTATTTCCGTAAAGAAGTGGTCTCTCTGTTGAGCGCATTCTTTGGTTCAGTGTTTAAAGGTGATCGTAGTAAAGAAGCGAAGTTAGCGTGGATGATCATTCTCGCGACGATTCCTGCGTGTATCTTTGGCTTGTTGATGAAAGATATTGTTGAGCTTTACTTACGCAGTGCGTGGGTGATCGCGACGACAACGATTATCTTTGGTCTATTGCTATGGTGGGTGGACAAGAACTCAAGCCTGCGCGATGACGAATACCAAGCGGGTTGGAAAAAGGCGCTGTTTATTGGTCTTGCTCAAGCAATGGCGATCATTCCGGGCACGTCTCGTTCTGGCGCAACCATTACCGCGGCGCTTTACCTTGGTTTCACACGTGAAGCGGCGGCTCGATTCTCTTTCTTGATGTCTATCCCAATCATCACTCTGGCTGGTGGTTATTTAGGTCTTAAGTTGGTGACAAGCGGTGATCCAATCCATGTTGGCACTTTGCTAACGGGCGTTGCGGTGTCTTTCATCAGTGCTTACATCTGTATCCACTTCTTCTTGAAGCTTATCTCTCGTATGGGCATGACACCGTTCGTTATCTACCGCCTGATTCTAGGTTGTGGTCTGTTTGCTTTCTTAATGATGCAGTAACAGACAGAGGCAACGGTCTCGCTGTAAGAATTGAAACAAAAGGCCCGCTTAACTGCGGGCTTTTTATACGTTCTAGGTAGAGCGGCGACGATTAACTGCTAGCGAGTTCTGATAGGGCGTTTTCAATTGCGATGGCTCTGCGTTTCTCTTGTTCTTCTCGAATATCTTTGCCTTTAAAACCATCGGTAATGATCGCTTTTACTTCGACTTGAAGCGCCGCTTGGTAGGCGACTTCAAAGCGCGCTTTTTGAGGATAAGGCTGATCTTCTAATCCTTTTCGGCCTGCGTGGTCGGCCTGGCAGCAAAGTAGTATATCGTCGAGCCTATCTGGCTTACGCCAAACATCGAACTTGTTGAGAACCTTGAGAAAGGTGGTTGGTTTGAGCTCGCCTGCGCGGTGGATATTAGAATGTTGCTCGCACACTAACAACGCAAGGTCTCTGAACTCATTGGGCACTCTCACTCGCTCACACAGTTTCTTGATTATCTTAACACCTGTGTGGCAGTGCATTTTATGGCTTGGCCATTCAGCTTGTGGTGTGACGCCTTTACCTAAGTCATGCACTTGAGCTGCAAAGCGTACCGGTAGCGATGGGCTTAATAGTGCGGCTTGCTGAGCAACCATCAGAGTGTGAATACCCGTGTCGATTTCAGGGTGCCATTTTTCAGGTTGAGGGACGCCAAATAGAGCGTCAATCTCAGGTAATACGACTGCCAATGCACCACACTCTTTCAATACAGAGAGGAACACTTCAGGGTGCGGTGTACTAAGAGACTTATGCCACTCTTGCCAAACTCGCTCTGCAGTAAGGTGTGCCAGCTCACCAGATTGGACGATCTCACTCATCATATCCATGGTTTCAGGTGCAACCGTGAAGTTAAGATGGTGAAGCTTGGCGGCGAAGCGAGCCACACGCAGTACACGAAGAGGGTCTTCAACAAAAGCGTCTGAAACGTGTCTTAAGATACGATCCGAGAGATCTTTCTGGCCATGATAAGGATCGTGAAGTTGGCCTTTATCATCTTGAGCTATAGCGTTGATGGTCAGATCTCGACGCATCAGGTCTTCTTCCAAACTCACGTCTGGCGCGAAGTAACATTCGAAGCCTGTGTAACCAGAGCCTGATTTTCTCTCAGTGCGAGCCAGTGCGTGCTCTTCTTTGGTTTTTGGGTGCAAGAATACCGGGAAATCTTTTCCCACAGCAGTAAAGCCAAGGTTTTCCATCTCTTGAGGGGTACTCCCTACCACGACCCAATCTCTATCATAACTATCAATATTGAGCAGCTTATCGCGCACTGCTCCACCGACTAGATAGCGTTGTAGCCCGTTGTCTTTTGGTAGGCTATCGTAAATTTGCAACTTATCACCTCGAAATGTTTTATCACTGCTGGACTTTACTGCAAGCAATGGTACTTTCCATTAATCGTAATTATAGGGCAGCACATGTATAAGGAATATTTTGGCTTCGTTGAGATGCCATTTTCGATTGTACCAAATTCTCGCTACTTGTTTTTGAGTCAGCGCCATCAAGAAGCGATGCAGAACCTACAAGCCGGTTTAGGCGAGGGTGGGGGCTTTGCGATGCTTACTGGTGAGGTTGGTACAGGGAAAACAACGGTCGCTAAGGCGATGTTGTCTTCATTGGATAGTCATACTCAGGCTGGCCTTATACTTAACCCTACGTTTTCAAATACGGATTTACTAGAAGCTATCTGCGATGAGTTTGAGGTCGAGTACCCAGAACAAGCATCGTTGAAACAGCTCAGTCAGGCTATTCATTATTTTCTACTTGATAGCCATGCCGAAGGCATTCAAACCCTATTGGTGATCGATGAAGCCCAACACCTCGCTGCCGATGTGTTGGAGCAGTTACGCCTTCTAACAAACTTGGAAACCGACAATCGTAAGCTGTTAAAAGTACTGTTGGTCGGCCAGCCGGAATTACAACAGCACTTACAAACCACGCAGCTACGTCAGCTAGCACAGCGCATTACTGGTCGTTATCACTTACTGCCTCTTAATACCGAAGAAACGGGCAAGTACATCGCGTTTCGTTTGGAGACGGCGGGTGGCGAGCAGATGTTGTTTTCGAACCGTTCTATCAAGCTGATTGCTCAATATACGCATGGTATTCCAAGGCTCATTAACTTGGTGTGTGATAAAGCACTGCAGTTGGCTTTTCATGACGGTGAGCAGCTACCGAGCAATGAAACGGTTAACCGAGCGTGTCAGCAGGTTATGTCCTTTCAGGCCGATGTGTATCACGTCGAGAAAGCTCTAACTTCTCGTGTCGCGCCTAAGTTATTCCAATACGCAGGGATTGCGACGTTAAGCGTTGGTCTTGCAATAGCGACCTTTAACTTCGCTCCAAGCTATATCAATGCTTGGTTGCCTACGGATGCATCAAATGAAGCAAAGACGGAAGTGTTAGCACGTACTCAGCGTTCTTTGGTATCAGATGTTCCTAAGTTGGTTGCTGAGCCAAAACCTGCCAAGTTTGAATTGCCACAACACATTCAACAACATTTGATGCAGGGGACCAATCGTTCTCTCGCTATCAAAGACTTGTATACGATGTGGGGATATCAATCTTCACTGCGTGATGGATTGTGCTTAAGTGAGCCACAAAGTGTTTTTGTGTGTGAGCAGCAGCAGGCCAGTTTGGATACCTTGTTAGAACTTGGTGTTCCTGTGGTACTTAATCTCGACATAGACCAAAAACCAGTGTTTGCTGTGCTGTATGGCGTGTCTAAGGATTCTGTCGAGTTGCTGGTTAATGAAAAGCTGTTGGTGATGCCGAAGCAATCCTTAGAGCAAATCTGGCAAGGCGATTACGTCGCTATTTGGAAGCAGCCGCTGCGAGAGACCCTTAAAGAGGGCTATCAAGGTGAAGCGGTTGCTTTGCTTGATCTACTGCTTTCTGAAGTATTAGGAGAGGTTGTTTCCGGTAATGATGTATTTGATTATGAGTTAAAAATGAAAATCGAAGCATTTCAAACGTGGCAAGGTATGTCTGTTGATGGCATTGCAGGTAAGCGCACCTTAGCAAGATTGCAGAGATTAGCTCAACTCGATTCGCCTAAGCTGATGTCACTAGAAGGGGGCGAAAGCTAATGTCACGTATTATGCACGAACTTAAACAGCCGTCTCACAAGCCATCTTCTATTAATCAGCACTCTCTTAGCAAACCAAGCTTCAAAGGCTACCAGAATCATCATGTTCCTAATTCTGCAAAAGGGATGAGCAACAAGCGAGGTTCATCGTTAGCTATGGGGCTACTCTTAATCTTGGTTCCTTCTTTGTTGGTGGGTGGCGTCTTGGCTTATCAATCGTATATCCAACAACAAGAAGCCGTGAACCAAGCTGCCAATGTCGCTCTGCCAGAATTTAAAACTGAATCAGACATTGAGCCTGAAATTGCGGATGCTGATATAGCAAGCATGGATGCCGTGTCTGAGGAAGAAGATGCCTTGTTCACCGTTCGCCCTGCACCGGCGAGCCAACCGTTGAAAGCATTGCCACGCCAAGAGATGTATGCACAGATTGATTCTGGCGCTAATCGTGCAAACACCGCTGGTGGCTCAGCAGTGATCTTCGCTAATGCTGATAACAACACTCAAATGACAGCCAGTTCTGAATCGTCATCCGTTCAGCCAGGCGCGAGTGATGAAACGACTGCTCTGCAATCAAGCACTGATCAGCAATCAAATAGTGACTTACAATCGGACAGTGATCTGCTGCAAGGGCTAGACCTCAGTGAGTTGCCACCTGATTTGGCATTGAAGCTTGAATCCATTATGGGGGAGCAACAAAGCGCTCCTGAGCCGATGGATTCTAGACCCTCAGGGCAAAGGGGTTCTCAGGTCATTGAGTTGGAAACGCACACCAATAGCTTATCAGGCGTCCTTCCTAAGTTAGACCTACAAACCCATATGTACTCGAGCAGCGAAACCAAGCGTTGGGTAAAAGTGAACGGTCAAGAAGTGGCGCAAGGAGATTGGATTGGACAAGACATTCAATTGCTGGAGATTAAGCCACAATCAGTGATCATAGAGTTCAATCAACAGAAGATAGAAATCCCGGCTCTGTACGAGTGGAAAGGTTAGCGATTTCTATACGTATTTAGATAACAGACAAATAAAAAGGAGCACCTCGGTGCTCCTTTTTGATATTCGATACTGAATTTACTGTACCTGATACAAGCGTTAAGTCTACGCCCAACCGTTTGGTGATTTTCTGCGACGAGGCATGATGTGTGGCAGAACAAGGCCTAGAAGTAGACCAATACCCGCAACACCACCACCGTACATGAAGTACTTCAATAGTAGGTCGTCTTTTTGAGTGTCTAGCTTAGCGCGCAGTTCACGGTTCTCTGTTTGAGAACTCGTTAGCTGTTGGCTAATTTCACTGTAGTTCTGTTCTAGTTCAGCAATCTGCTTGTTACGAGAATCTAGAGAGCTTGCTAGGCCAGCTTTTTCGCTGTCAGCACTCTGACGAGCATTCGCTAGCTTGCCTTTAACTTCCGTCAGCTCTTTCTCTAGCTTAGGCATACGCAGTGCCATGCTTTCTTGAGTGCTTACAAACTTGCTTTCAACCCAACCTTTACGGCCACGGTTGTCTTGAATTTGGGTGTAACCCGTACTCTTGTTAGTTTGTAGGAATGTAATCTTTTCACCAGCATCAACACTACCGATGATACGGAATGTGTTGTTTGGGCCAGAATGCATATAAGTAAATAGTTTGTCAGCAATATAACGGTCTTGTGCAAAGGCAGCTGGAGCCGCAAGCATTGCGAACAAAACTAAGCTAATCAGTTTTTTCACAGTAAATCCCTTAACGATTCAAATTGGGTAGGCGTATGAGTCAGCCTCAATCAGCAAATAATATTTAGTTTCTTTATGCGGTGCAACAAAGAAGGGAGGCAAAGCCTCCCTTTCTGTGCGTTTGAGTCAATAATGACATGGCATTTACATATCGTTACTGAAGCTCACACTGTTCTGACGCTAGTATTCACTAACGCAGTCGCGATTACATAGTAAACGCAGCTTGAATTCCGTAGAAGAACACAACAGCAAGTAGAGCACCTGCAGGTAGTGTCACAATCCAAGAAGCCACGATATTACGTACAACGCCTAAGTTTAGTGCTGCGATACCACGAGCAAAACCAACACCTAAAACAGCACCAACGAGTGTTTGTGTAGTAGAGATTGGAAGGCCAGTACCTGAAGCTAGTACAACCGTACATGCAGTTGCAAGTTGTGCAGCAAAGCCACGGCTTGGTGTTAGTTCTGTAATACCAGTACCAACGGTTGCCATTACTTTATGACCCATTGTTGCAAGACCAACAACGATACCGAATCCACCTAGAGGAAGAATCCACCATGCGATAGTACTCTTACCTGTGATTTCACCCATGTGCTCAACGGTTGATACAACAGCAGACAGTGGACCAATCGCGTTCGCAACGTCGTTTGAACCGTGTGCAAATGCCATCGCACAAGCTGTGATAACCATGAGTACAGAGAAGATGCCTTCAACACCTGCAAAGCCGTGGTCTTCTTCGCGGTTAGCGAATTTCTTCTGGATGTATAGGTAACCGCCGATCATTACAAGCGCAGAAACGCCAGCAGCCCAAACCCATGCTTCAGTGTTGCTTAGGTGAAGACCAACGTGCTTAAGGCCTTTCTTGATGGTTACAAGTGCAATTACCATTGTTGTAATGAACATGTATACCGGTACAAAGCGTTTCGCGTTAAATAGCGGGTTCTCTGTATCAAAAATCAGTCGTTGAGCACTTACAAATATGACGTAAGCGAAGAAGCCGGAAATAACGGGTGTGATAATCCAACTACCCACAATACCTTGAACACTGTTCCAGTCTACAGCTTCAGTCCCTACAGAAATACACGCAAAACCGATGATTGCACCGATGATTGAGTGAGTCGTAGAAACCGGCCAGCCCATGTAAGAAGCGAGAAGTAGCCATGTACCAGCAGCAAGAAGTGCTGACATCATGCCGTACACAAGTACATCTGGTTGATGAGCGAATAGAGACGTTTCGATAACACCTTTACGGATCGTGTCTGTTACTTCGCCGCCCGCAAGGTAAGCACCTGCGAATTCAAAGATCATTGCGATAATGATCGCTTGTTTAACGGTTAAAGCTTTAGAGCCTACTGAGGTGCCCATTGCGTTCGCAACGTCATTTGCACCAATACCAATAGCCATCAAGAAACCGAAAGCTGCTGCAACAATAATCAGGACAGTGCCGTAGTTAGCAAGGATATCCATCGTAATACCTAGTTGTTTGATAACAAGCGGAACAAATTTAGACGCAAAAAACCGCTCAGCGAGAGGAATACTCAGCGCATAAGTGGTTTGTTCAAAAAATGCTCTTTGTTATATGGTTAACGTATGATTTAAGATCGAGAAAGCATTACTTCAAGACGAGCGCCTACACGCTGTGCTTGATCTGCAATACCACCAACCCATTCAAGAATTTTGTATAAGAACATGATATCAACTGGATTCAGATCGCCTTCAATTGCCATTAGTTGTTGGCGTAGTTCGATCTGCATCGCATCCGTGTCATCTTCAATTACATCTAATTGATGAATCATTTCGGCAACGAGTGTTACTTCACGGCCTTTAAAGCCAGTCTCAAGTAATTCGTCTAATTCATTGATTACGTTTTGTGCTTGGTTCGCTGCATCTAGACAACGTTTAACGTAAGCGATGAAGTTTTCTTGCATAGGAGCAGGAATGACAAGTTGACGACCATATACACGGCCAGCAATGTCTTTCGCTAGGTTTGCGAGTTTGTCTTGTTGCGTTAATAGCTCCAACATATCGGTGCGATCAACTGGCATAAACAAACCACGAGGAAGTTTAAGGCGAATTTCACGTTTTAGTACGTCAGCTTCTTTCTCAAGGTGAGAAATTTGAGCTCGAATTTCTGATGCTTTTTCCCAGTCACCTTTTGAAGAAACTTCAAAGAAATTAACTAGGTGAGAACAACATTCGTTCACGCATACTACGTGACGCTGCAAAGGTTTAATTGGGGACTTTGCAAATAACCCCATAATTGTATTTACTGGCATGGTCATCCAACCTAATAAATAATAACCTTAAAACAACATACACCATATTCATGGTGAAATGTTAAGCGATGGCTACAAAGTCGCGCATGTTAACCTAATCAATCTCTCATTAAAACTGTTTTAGATCATCATAAGGGCGATATTTCTGACTTGCCGACTTTTCAAATTGGCAATATCCTGTCCCTATCTTCACAGAAAGGTATAACTATGGAAACCGAGATAGAACTGAAGTTTTTTGTTTCTCCTGAATTTTCAGAGACTTTACGCAATAAAATTGCTGAAACTAAAGTACTTCAGCACAGTTGTCGTGAGCTAGGTAACATCTACTTTGACACCGCTGACAACTGGCTACGTAAGCACGATACAGGCTTACGCATTCGACGCTTTGATGACGTATTTGTACAAACCGTAAAGACTGCTGGTCGTGTGGTTGCTGGCCTGCATCAAAGGCCTGAATACAATGCAGAACACGACAGCAACGAACCTAAGCTAGCCCTGCACCCAGAGGATATCTGGCCAACAGGTAAAGACATCGAAACGTTGCAAGCTGAGCTGACTCCTCTGTTCTCTACCAACTTCACGCGTGAGCAGTGGTTGATTGGTATGCCTGATGGTAGCCAAGTCGAGGTCGCATTCGATCAAGGCTTTGTTGAATCAGGCGACCTGCAAGAACCGATTTGCGAAGTCGAATTGGAACTTAAATCCGGTCAAACGGATGCGCTATTTACATTGTCTCGCCAATTCTGCGAACAAGGTGGCATGCGTTTGGGTAACCTAAGTAAAGCAGCTAAGGGTTACCGTCTTGCTCAAGGTTATCAAGGAGATGAAGTTACTCCTTTGACCTTAGTTGATACTGACAAAAGTGATACCGTTGAATCGTGTTTTATTCAATCTTTAGAGCATGCTCTCGCTCATTGGCATTATCACGAGCAGATTTTCACAGAGCGTCAATCGATTGAAGCTTTGCATGAGATCAGTCACTCGCTGAGTTTTATTCGCCAAACTTTCACTATCTATGGCGGCATTGTCCCTAGACGAGCAAGTGCGATTTTACGTCAAGAGTTGAAGTGGCTTGAGCAAGAGCTCGACTGGCTGAAAAGCTATGATCACTTCGAAGACTTGCTGGAAGATAAAGGCCATGTACTACGTAAACTCGATGCGCGTAAGTTCTTAGTCGCTGAGCTTAAAGAGATGCAAGAGCAACTGCCAGATCGTGAAGATCTGCTTACCTTGCTGAGTTCTGCTCGATACACTGGGTTATTATTAGATCTGAGCCGTTGGATCTTGTCTCGTGGCTGGCAACCTTTCTTAGATGAAAAAGCACGTGAGCAAATGGCTCGTGGTATCGAATGGTTT
Organism: Vibrio sp. 10N.261.55.C5; assembly: GCF_041470505.1. Classification (NCBI taxonomy): domain Bacteria; kingdom Pseudomonadati; phylum Pseudomonadota; class Gammaproteobacteria; order Vibrionales; family Vibrionaceae; genus Vibrio; species Vibrio sp. 10N.261.55.C5. The sequence continues at coordinate 158,601 of NZ_JBFRMS010000016.1, read as the reverse complement.
TCCGTGCAGCAACTCGATCGCACATGGGCCGATTTGATGGAAGCTTTCCCGCCAGAGCGAGTGATGACTAGCCAAGCGTATATTGATCAGCAATACCGTTTGATGCGTAATCTGTATTCTGGCGTTGGTTTCGCGAGTTTGTATGATGACGATGAACGAAACAGCTTCCGCTTGCCATGGGCCGATATGGTGCAAGGCATTGATGACTTGCTGGCACTTAAAACATTAGAGCCTTTGACTGAGAAGCTGGAAGGCGATGAGAAGCTTCAGCTAGAGCGTTGGTTAGCTCGTCAAGAAGTGTCCATTCTGCATGCGATGGAACAGACACGCCAAATCAGTGTTGAGGTTGAGCCATACTGGCAAGACTAAACTCGATACCTGTATCAATAGAAGTATGAATTTGAAAATAGGGCTCCGGCCCTATTTTTTTGTTTGTTGCTCAAGTTTTTCGAGTCGCTCTAAGATTTTCTGTTGCTGCTCGATGATCTTCTCAAGGTGTTTCTCTTTGTTTTCCGCTCGTTGATTCTCATGATGAGTTGGGGAGGTGATCAAAGAAGTAATCAAGCCTGAAATCATACCAAACACACCGACACCACAGATGATCACCATTGAAGCCACTAACTGACCGGAAGTTGTCACTGGGTAATGGTCGCCATAACCCACAGTACTGATGGTCACAAACGCCCACCATAAAGCATCATGACCTGTAGTGATGTTGGCGTTCGGATCTTTGTGTTCCAATAGCAGGATCGTGCCAGCACCGATAGTCAGTAAGATAACCAAAAGCAGAATGATGGAAGCGAAAGTGGTCTCTTTCCTATTACGAAATAACTCTCTGAAAATACGTTTACTTGAACGCAGAACTAAGATGACTCGCAGAATTTGAAAAATACGGGCGAAACGAAGAGGCTCGATCATTGGGATACTTGCTAAGAAATCGATCCAGTGTACTTTTAGAAATTCTTTTTTGTTTTGTGATCTAAATAGATCAATTGTGAGCTGAAAAAGAAAAACACTACAGATTATAAAATCGAGGCCGATAAGGACTTGTTTCGATTCTTTATCGATCGGTACGAACAATAAGCCTGAGATCACAAATAACGCTAAGAAAGAGAGAATCAGTGACAATAAGCTCATCGGCTTGGTGGCGTCTTTGGTATTATTCAACATTCATACGAGGCTCAAAATAAATCGCGAACTTTGACTGACATAGCCACCTCGCGGATATAGAAGCCATCAATATATAAGAATTAATGGAGAACTGACAATGACTAAACTGTCATTCAAGCCGTGGGAAAGGGTAATCTCTGACGTTCGTCTCGTTCCAAAAATGGTCATGTTGATGATATTCAGCACTATCTTGATCATTTCGAAGCAGCTATGGGACGCAAGTACGTTTTACGATTCATTGCTTGCTGTAACGAACAATGCGCAAGTCGCACAACAGCATTACGAGACTTACCTAGTTCAAGTGGCTTGGCAAACAGCCTTGATGATCATTGTGTTTGTGGTTCTTCTATTAGCAGCGGCGCGCGTTATGCTGCGTCAGACTCAATACCTTAATGACGCCATTAAAACCATGGCCGACAAGAACTTATCAGTGCCGATTCAAATGGACTGTAAAGATGAATACGGCGATGTGGCACGTGAACTCGAAAAAACTCGCGTTCAACTGAACGATATGATCAAAACTCAGGTGGCCTCTTCTGATGAGCTGTTTGCTCTGACGGAAGTGATGACCATCAGCATGTCTGAAACCAAAGAGTCAGCTCAAGAAGAGTTCAACGAGATCGATCAACTGGCAACAGCAATGAGTGAGATGACGTCGACGGTGCAAACTGTCGCTGAGCATGCACAAAGCGCTTCGTCATTGACTGAACAGGCATCAGGCCAAGCTCTTACTGGTCAGAAGTTCGTTCAAGGATCAGTGTCTAAGATGAGTGAGCTATCTTCAGATATCGCAGCATCTGCAGCAGCGGTAAACCAAGTAGAAGAACGCGTTGACTCAATTGGCAGTGTGGTTGGTACTATCCAAGGCATTTCAGAACAGACAAACCTATTAGCATTGAACGCTGCGATTGAAGCGGCACGTGCCGGTGAAGCGGGTCGTGGTTTTGCGGTTGTTGCCGACGAGGTTCGCAACCTTGCACAGCGCACCCAGCAAGCAACGGTAGAGATTCAAGACATGATCAGTCATCTACAAAGCAGCGCTAACTCTGCGGTAGAGCTGATGGAGAAAAGTGTTGTAGAAGCGGCTGAAGGTGTTGATCTGGTGACTAACGCGGGAAGTGAGCTTGACGGCATCGTAAGCCAAGTCAATCAAATCAATGATATGAACTTCCAGATCGCGACCGCTGCAGGTCAACAGAGCAGTGTTGCTGAAGAGATGAGCGTCAACCTGACTAATGTACGCGAGCTTGTTGAAGCTTCAGTAGTGGTGGTTGGTGAACTGCTAGAGACCTCTCAGCTTATGGAAAGCAACGCACAAGAACTCGACGGTAAGATTAAGCAATTTAAGGTTTAGTCCTCAGCACCGAATCTTCATCGGTAAAGGCTTATTTCCAGAGACGGTTTCTCGGTTGTAAGGTCTACCAGATAAGTTAATCGATAAAACGCCCACATTGCTAATGTGGGCGTTTTTTATTGGCGTAACTTTGGTATAACTTACCTTTAGTTATGAAAACTCGTTATTGAAGAACTGAATCGATAAACCGATTGTTCGGCGCGCAGCTTATACAAGGAAGAAACATGCCATTGCCTTCTCAACTCATCACTCACTCCCAGTCTGCTTTTGAGCAATTATTAGAGCATCAAAGTGAAGCCATCAATACTTGGTCTGAGCCACTGACTGAAGATCTTAAACGTGTACTCGGTTTAAGCTGTTTTGTTGGAGATTGCCTACAGCGTGATACGGTTTTATGCGGTGACTTACCTGATATGTTGGCATACGAAGAACGTGCTGAAGGATACCGAGAACGCTTGGCTGAATTACTTTCTGGTTGCACCGATGAAATGAGCGGTCAGCGCGTGCTGCGTCAATTCCGCAATCGAGAAATGACCTACATTGCTTGGCGTGATTTCATGGGTTCGTGGGAGCTAGAGCAGAGCCTAAATCATCTATCGATGTTGGCTGAGGCGATGATCTTCGAAACCTACCAATGGCAGTACGATATTTGTTGTAAAGAGTGGGGCACACCTTGTAATGAACAAGGCGAAGCACAGCCGATGTTGATCATTGGTATGGGCAAGCTAGGGGGCGGTGAGCTTAACTTCTCTTCCGATATCGATCTGATCTTCACCTACCCAGAGAATGGTGAAACCCAAGGTGCAAGACGCAGCATTGCCAATGCGCAGTTCTTTACACGTCTCGGGCAACGTATTATTAAGGCGCTTGATCAGCAAACCTTCGATGGATTCTGTTATCGAGTAGACATGCGCCTGCGTCCATTCGGTGAGAGTGGTCCACTGGTCATGAGTTACGCTGCGCTAGAAGATTACTATCAAGAACAAGGTCGCGATTGGGAACGCTACGCTATGGTCAAAGCGCGTGTGATGGGCAGTGAGATGTACCCTGAGTATCAAGAGCTTCGCCAAATGCTACGCCCGTTTGTGTTCCGCCGTTATATTGATTTTAGTGCGATTCAATCTCTGCGCCGAATGAAGTCTATGATCAGCAGCGAAGTGCGTCGTCGTGGTCTCTCGAACAACATCAAGCTTGGCTCTGGTGGTATTCGTGAAGTTGAGTTTATCGCACAAGTCTTCCAATTGATTCGTGGTGGACGCGAGCCTAGCTTACGCGGTCGAGGGTTACTCGAAACCTTAAGTGCGATTGAATCCCTTCATCTGCTAGAGTCTGAAGAGGTGGGGCACCTACGTGAAGCTTATCTGTTTTTGCGTCGCCTTGAGAACCTGTTACAAGCCATGGCTGATAAGCAAACTCAAACCTTACCTGACGGTGAATTCGAACAACTGCAGCTTGCGGTTGCCATGCAATTTTCCGATTGGGATAGCTTGATTGTGGCAACTCGCGCCCATATGGCGAATGTACATACCGTGTTCGAAGACCTAATTGGCGTTGATGAAGATGACGCTAATCCGATCGCGAGCCACTTTAGCGAGTTGTGGGATATGGCCCATAAACCCGATGTAATTGAGCACGTGTTGGAACACGACATTGCGGTCGCGAGCCCGCCTGATGCGGCGAAAACGATCATTCAGTTTAAAGTCGATTTGGCTAAAAAGACTCTTGGCCCTCGTGGGCGGGAAGTCCTCAATCGACTGATGCCGAAAGTGTTTCAAGCGCTGTACACCGCTAAGGATGCCGAGTTTGGTTTGTCGCGAGTACTGCATCTGCTGCATAAAATCGTTACGCGTACCACTTACCTTGAGTTGCTCGATGAACATCCTGCTGCGTTGACTCAGTTAGTTCGCTTATGTACAGCAAGCCCGATGATCTCAGAGCAGCTAGGTCGTTACCCAATTCTGTTAGATGAGCTTATCGACCCTCAACAACTCTACAATCCGGTGCCACTTGAGTCTTACAAGACCGAGCTGCGTGATTACCTAGCCCGTATCCCTGAAGATGATATGGAGCAACAGATGGAAGGCCTGCGTCAGTTTAAGCAGACCTGTATTTTGAGAATTGCAGCCGCGGATATAGCGGGTGCTCTACCTGTCATGAAGGTCAGTGATCATTTAACCTACTTAGCCGAAGCGATAGTTGAAGCTGGGGTCAATCAGGCTTGGTTACAAGTATCGGCCAAGTTTGGTGAACCGACCCATGTCAAAGATCGCGAAGGTCGCGGTTTTGCTGTCGTTGGTTATGGCAAAGTCGGCGGTTGGGAGCTTGGCTATAACTCCGATCTCGATATCGTGTTCATGCACGACTGCCCGGTACACATCTATACTGATGGTAAGAAAGAGATCGATGGACGTCAATTTTACTTAAGATTGGCGCAACGTATTATTCATATTTTCTCGACCAGAACCGCTTCTGGCATTCTGTACGAAGTCGATACTCGTCTACGCCCCTCAGGTGCATCTGGCCTGTTAGTGAGTCCAACCGATGCCTTTGACGAGTATCAGCACAATGACGCGTGGACATGGGAGCACCAAGCCTTGACTCGCGCTCGTATGATTTATGGCGATGAGTTATTGGCTTTGGCATTTAACAAAACGCGTCATGAGGTTTTGTGCTTGGCGCGTGATGAAGCAACACTCAAAAAGTCCGTTGTGGATATGCGTGAAAAAATGCGCGGCCATTTAGGCGGTAAAAAAGTCGATAGATTCATGCTTAAACAAGATGCGGGTGGTATTACCGATATTGAATTCTTAGCGCAATATTTAGTGCTTAGATACAGTAATGAGAAGCCAAAGCTTACTCGTTGGTGTGACAATGTACGAATCTTCGAAAGCTTGTTGTCACAAGGGATTATGGACGAGCAGCAAGGCATGGCATTAACCCATGCTTATACAACATTAAGAGATGAAATCCACCACCGTAATCTACTTAATCTTGATGCGGATGTGGCGATTGAAAAGTTTGAAATGGAAAGAGAACATGTTGTTCAAGCATGGAAGCAGTGGATGGAAGCATAACCCAGTCATACAGTAATGACGGATGTACCTATCTTGATAGGCTTTTACTCATTTATCTATAGTTTAGCCTCTGTAATCAGTGTGCTAGACTCTAGCCAGATTCGATTTTTGGAGATCCATAATGAAACCAATTCTACCTGACTACAGCCAATCAGGCGTTCTTGTTGTCGGTGACGTAATGCTTGACCGTTACTGGTATGGCCCAACTGGCCGTATTTCACCAGAAGCGCCTGTACCCGTTGTAAAAGTAGAAAATAACGAAGAGCGTCCTGGTGGTGCAGCCAACGTAGCAATGAATATTGCTTCTCTTGGTGGCCATGCTCATATCGTTGGTTTGACCGGTAAAGATGAGCCTGCTGAGGTGTTAAAAAATACCTTAGGCGCACTAAAGGTTAAATGTGATTTCGTTGAGTTGGAAGACTACCCAACCATTACTAAACTGCGAGTGATGAGCCGAGGACAACAGCTAATCCGCCTTGATTTTGAAGACAAATTTGAGAACACGGATCCCGAGCTTGTTTTGTCTCGCATGGAGCAAGCGCTTCCTAATGTACGTTCGGTCATCCTATCTGATTACGCAAAAGGTGCCTTGGAGCATGTGCAGAGCTTCATTCAAAAAGCACGTGCGGCAAAGGTTCCTGTATTCATTGACCCGAAAGGCGCAGACTTTGAACGTTACCGTGGTGCGACTTTGCTTACGCCAAATATGGCTGAGTTCGAGCTGGTTGCGGGCAAAGTAAAATCTGAAGAAGAAATGATCGAAAAAGGACTCGCGTTAATCGAAGAGTTTGATTTCGAGGCTTTGTTGGTAACGCGCAGCGAACATGGTATGACTTTGCTTCGCAAAGGTTTGGAGCCATTCCACTTGCCGACTCAAGCGAAAGAAGTGTATGACGTGACGGGTGCAGGCGATACGGTTATCTCGGTACTGGCGGCTTCTGTTGCTGCTGGCAAGCCACTGGACGAGGCGTGTGCACTGGCGAACGCTGCTGCAGGTGTGGTAGTGGGTAAGCTTGGTACATCTACTCTATCTACGATTGAGCTAGCGGAAGCGATTCACGGTAGTCAAGACACAGACTACGGTGTTATCTCTGAAGCGGCACTGGTTGAAGCGGTGAAGCGTGCTCGTGCGAAAGGCGAGAAGGTGGTGATGACCAATGGCTGCTTTGATATTTTGCATGCTGGTCATGTTTCTTACATGAATCACGCGGCTGAGCTGGGTGATCGTTTGATCGTTGCGGTGAATACTGACGAATCAGTGAAACGCTTGAAAGGTCCAGGTCGCCCTGTGAACCCAACTGATCGTCGTATGGCGGTATTGGCTGGCTTAGGTGCAGTTGATTGGGTTGTCCCATTCTCTGAAGATACACCTCAACGTTTAATCTCTGAGGTATTGCCAAGTATTCTTGTGAAAGGTGGTGATTACAAACCTGAAGATATCGCTGGTGGTGCGGAAGTGATTGCTGCTGGTGGTGAAGTTAAAGTACTTAACTTTGAAGATGGTTGCTCTACGACTGAAATCATTAAAGCGATTAAAGGTGGTCGAGGCTAACTCTTAGCCTTCCCGTTTTCTAGTCTCAAGGCTTAACTTTGAGCTAGGTTGAGAATTAGCTTTCAATAGATAATAAAAATGCCGCTCAATGAGCGGCATTTTTGTAGGGGTAACTTAAGTAATTAATAATTACTTACTTGCTACTTTTAGACCTGCGTTTACATCAACAATGTCTTGTTCGCTTAGCGTACCAACCGCTTGACGAAGCTGAAGTACACTTAGGATGTAGTTGTAACGAGCATCTGAAAGGTTTTTGTTCGCATCATATAGACGACGAGTCGAATCTAGTACGTCAACGATAGTACGAGTACCTACATCAAAACCAGCTTCTGTTGCTTCTAGAGCAGACTGAGCAGAAACTACAGACTGTTCGTAAGCGCGTAGAGCACCGATCGAAGCGCTGATGTTGTTGTTGAATGCACGTACGTCTTTTACAACGCTACGGTAAGTTGCTTCTAGATCTTCACTTGCTGCAACGTAGTTGTATTCAGCCTGTTTAGTCAATGAAGTTGTGTTACCACCCGTGTATAGAGGTACAACTAAGTTCAAACCAATGTTTAGGTTGTCTTGGTCGTAATCTTGGGTGCTGTTTGATTGATCTGAAACAGCGTAGCTACCATCTAGGGTTAAGCTTGGTAGGTGACCAGAGCTTGCTAGAGAGATGTTGTCTTTTGCTACGTCTTGAGAGATACGTGCAGCCAATAAGCTAAGGTTCTTTTGTTCTGCTTGTTCAACAAGTGCAACTGCAGACTCAGAAGATTTGCTTGCTGAGAAACGATCAGTATCTAGGATGCTTAGGTTAGAGTGTTCCTGACCTGTAATCTCACGAAGACCTTCGTAGCTATTCGTTAGGTCGTTCTCTGCAAGAACTTCATCAGCCAAAACACCATCGTACTGAGCTTGCGCATCATGTACATCGGTGATTGCTGAAAGACCTACTTCAAAACGTTGCTTAGTTTGTTCTAGTTGACGAGCAACCGCTGCTTTCTCTGCACGAACAAATTCTAGGTTATCTTGAGCGCGAAGCACTTCGAAGTATGCTGTCGCAACACGAAGGATCAAGGCTTGTTGTTCTGCCGCGTAAGCTGAATCAGATTGACGAGCGGTTTTCTCTGCCGTATCTAGTGTGATCCATGAAGAACGCTGGTAAAGCTCTTGGCTGAAGCCGATAGCAGCTCCCCAAGTGTTGTTATCAATGCTTGAATTACCAACACCTGATGTATCTCGATCACCACGATTAATGTCGTAGTTTGCTGTTAGGTTGATTTGCGGTAACAAAGAGCTACGACTTGACGTTACTGCTTCAAAAGCGGCATCGCGCTGCGCTGCTGAACGAAGAAGTTGTGGATCGTTCTGTTTTGCTTGGTCGTAAACTTCAGCTAGCGTATCAGCAAAAGCTGACGAACTCAGGCTGCCAATTGCTGCACTGATAAATAGTGGAAGCAGTTTTTTCATTTTCCTATTCCTGCCTTTTATGGAATTTTCTTTAGAAGAGTTTAACCCAGTTTGGTGGTAATTTACTCGAAACTTTGCACTTTTTTACAGTTAACTGTCCACTTGTGCAATATTTATTTTTTAAAGCTTAACTTTAATTATAAATTTTATATAAAAAGTTGAACCTTATCCTTGGTAGTTAACTCGGACAATGAGTAAACTATAAAGATCACTTAGTGAGGTACCAAATGCAACAGTATGACAATCAACGACATGAGTTTACTCCGCAAGATGTGGAAATAGTCTCAAAAGAGACGCTGTTTCGTGGTTTTTTCAAAATGGTCAAGTACACATTTAAACATAGACTATTTGAGGGCGGCTGGAGCCAACCAATAGAGCGTGAGATGTTTGAGCGTGGACATGCTGCCGCTTTGCTACCTTATGATCCTGTGCGTGATGAAGTGGTGATCGTCGAACAGATCCGTGTCGGAGCCCTAGAGCATGAGAACCCATGGCAATACGAAATTGTTGCTGGGATCATTGATACGGACGAATCGCCACAAGACGTCGCTCGTCGTGAAGCAATGGAAGAAGCCGGAGTCGAAGTCGGATCTGTATTGCCTATTACTTCGTATTATCCTTCATCTGGTGGTTGCTCTGAAAAGCTCGACGTCTTTGTTGGCTGTGTTGATGCAACGACAGCCAAAGGGGTACACGGATTGGACTACGAAGGTGAAGACATTCGTGTACAAGTGATGAGTCGCGAAGCTGCTTATCAGTTGGTAAAAGATGGTGTATTTGAAAATGGAGCCACGATCATTGCGCTACAGTGGCTACAATTGAACTACCAAGAATTACAGTCAGAGTGGATAGATTAACGTCATGCCAAATATCGCGGTCAAAAAACCGTATCATGTTGATCTTGCTGAATTGATGCGAGTTTACGAGACTAACTATGCCAAACTGAACGCTTTGTTACCGGTTGGGCATGAGGTTGGTGACGTTCGCTGTTACCAAGCCGTTAATATGGTGTATCAATTGACAGTGAATGAGGTCACAAAATACACCACATTAATAGATATATGTCAGAGTGATGCGATGCCAGTGTTTCCTTTGCCAAAAATGTCTGTCAGGCTATATCACGACGCTCGAGTTGCAGAAGTGTGCGCTAGCGGGGATTTTTCGCGAGTCAAAGCGAAATATGACTACCCCAACACTAAGCTTCTGCAAAAGGACGAGAAATTTCAATTGAATAAATTTCTTGGGGAATGGTTAACGTTTTGTTTAAAAACGGGTATCAGCCGAACCCCAATTGCCTTTTAATTGAGCCTATTTATCAACACTTTTAAAGTCTAAACAGTAACGTATCTGGATTTGTTATTTTGGAATTATCACACACTTCAAAATTTGATGAGAGCACTATTAAGCTTGTGCAGCTAACGGACACGCATTTATTTGCGCCGAGCAATGGCAGCTTATTAAGCATCAACACTCAAGATAGCTTTCGTGCTGTAGTCGATGGCATTGTTAGTCAGGGCTTTGACTATCAAGCGATTTTAGCAACCGGTGATATATCTCAAGATCACAGTGCTGAGTCGTACCAGAAATTTGAGTCAGGGATTCAGCCTTTGGAAAAGCCATGCTATTGGCTGCCAGGGAACCATGACTTTAAGCCTAATATGGGCAGTGTTTTACCATCACCACAAATACAGTGTGTTGAGCATGTCTTGCTAGGCGATAACTGGCAGATGGTGATGCTAGACTCGCAGGTGGTTGGTGTGCCTCATGGTCGCCTCAGCGATCAACAGCTTGACCTATTAGAACAGAAGCTGACGGAGTTCCCTGAACGTAATACCTTGGTTCTATTGCACCACCATCCATTGTTGGTTGGCAGCGCATGGTTAGATCAACATAACCTAAAAGACGCCGATCAATTTTGGGATGTGGTTCAACAGCACACCAATGTTAAAGCCGTACTGTGTGGTCACGTTCATCAAGACATGAATCGAGATCATCATGGTGTACAAGTCATGGCAACACCGTCGACTTGTGTGCAATTCAAACCTAACTCAGATGACTTCGCGGTTGATACTTTGTCTCCGGGCTGGAGAGAGATTGAATTACATCAAGACGGTACCGTTAGCACGCAAGTTCGTCGTCTGCCTCATGGGCAGTTCTTGCCTGATTTTAAGGCTGTTGGTTACTAATGAAGGCGGTTATTGATGCCAGGCTCTAATCAACAAGCTAATAAGCCATCGCTGCTTCTCTATATTCACGGATTTAACAGCTCATCACGTTCTCATAAAGCGAATGTGATGGCAGATTACTGTGCGGAGCATCGCGCTGATATTAAAGTCGTAACCCCTCAACTGCCGAGTTTCCCTCAACAAGCGGCACTTCATTTACAGCAGCTGGTGGAGCAATACAAAGAGCAATATCAAATAGCGTTGGTCGGTAGCTCGCTGGGTGGCTATCTTTCAACATGGCTGAATAGCCACTATGGTTTTAAAGCGGTGGTTGTAAACCCAGCAGTGAAGCCGTATGAGCTTCTTGCTGACTATTTAGGTGAACAAGTAAACCCATACACAGATGAACGATATGTACTGGAAACAAAACATATTGATGAACTGAAGGCGTTAGAGGTTTCGGCTATCGCTAAGCCGAGCGACTTCTGGTTACTTCAGCAAACGGAAGACGAAGTTCTGGATTACCGACAAGCGGTAGAGAAGTACCAAGGTGCAACACAGACAGTAGAAGAGGGCGGGGATCATAGCTTTGTTGATTTTGAACGCTACCCACAACAAATCATCACCTTTCTAAATCTTTAATCTGTTCCACCAACCAAGTGATTTTCTCTTGTTTGCCTGTTATTTCATCTATCAATGGTGAAATATCATAGTTTGATGTCTTAGTTTTTGAACTAGCTTGACATCATTACTCAGCTTCCAGACTATATTCCCCAATACTTCGCTCGTTCGCTCTACTATGACGGTTCATAGTAATGATTCTGCTTTAGTGAAACTGGAGCCAGCGAACTGACGCAAACTTTTTGAGTAAACTCCGTATTATGACTGAACAATATAATGCAAAAGACCTCGAGGTACTTGAAGGTCTCGACCCTGTGCGACACCGCCCGGGAATGTATACCGAGACAGAAAGACCTAACCACCTTGCCCAAGAAGTCATTGATAACTCGGTCGATGAAGCACTAGCGGGACACGCTAAGAAGATCAAAGTGGTACTTCATGCAGACCAATCGTTAGAAGTTACCGATGACGGGCGTGGTATGCCTGTCGATATCCACCCTGAAAAAGGGATCTCAGGTGTTGAGCTGATTTTAACTAAGCTCCACTCTGGCGGTAAATTCTCGAATAACAACTATAAGTTCTCTGGTGGTCTGCACGGTGTAGGTATCTCGGTTGTAAACGCGCTGTCAAAACGTGTTGAAGTGACCGTACGCCGAGAAGGTCAGGTTCACGAGATCGCACTTGAAGGCGGTCATGCAGTAACAGAGCTTACTGTGACGGGCACTTGTGGTCATCGTAACAGTGGTACATCAGTACATTTCTGGCCTGATCCTAAGTACTTCGATAGCCCTAAATTCTCGACACTTCGTCTGATTAACAACCTACGTGCAAAAGCAGTGCTTTGCCCAGGTTTAGAAATTACCTTTATCGACAAAGTCGGTGGTGAAGAGCATAAATGGTTCTATGAAGATGGTCTAAAAGACTACCTTGCCGAAGGCGTGAAAGGTTACACCTTGCTGCCTGAAGAACCGTATGTTGGCGAATTCGTTGCTGAAACAGAAATGGCAAACTGGGCGATCATCTGGCAGCCAGAAGGCGGCGACATGATCACCGAAAGTTACGTGAACTTAGTACCGACTAAACAAGGTGGTACACACGTAAACGGTCTTCGCCAAGGTCTTCTTGATGCAATGCGTGAGTTCTGTGAATTCCGTAATTTGCTGCCGCGTGGCGTTAAGCTAACGGGCGACGATATCTTCGATCGCTGTTCGTACGTACTGTCGGTGAAGATGCAAGATCCGCAGTTTGCTGGTCAAACAAAAGAGCGCTTGTCTTCACGTCAAACTGCTGCGTTTGTGTCTGGTGTGGTAAAAGATGCGTTTAGCCTGTGGTTGAACGAAAAGCCACAACTGGCAGAACAGCTAGCAGAAGCTTGTATTGCGAATGCCCACCGCCGTATGCGCGCAAGCAAAAAGGTTGTGCGTAAGAAAATCGCTTCAGGCCCAGCACTGCCGGGTAAGCTAACTGACTGTTCAGTTCAAGACTTAAGCCGTACCGAAATCTTCTTCGTGGAAGGGGACTCGGCGGGTGGTTCTGCTAAACAAGCACGTGATCGTGAGTTCCAAGCAGTTATGCCACTTCGCGGTAAGATCCTAAATACATGGGAAGTGTCAGCAGACCAAGTATTGGCTTCGCAAGAAGTGCACGACATCTCGGTGGCTCTAGGCATCGACCCGGACAACGATGATTTATCCGGCCTGCGTTACGGTAAGATCTGTATCCTTGCCGATGCGGACTCGGATGGTCTTCATATCGCGACACTGCTGTGTGCTTTGTTTACTCGCCATTTCCATGCATTAGTTGAAGCGGGTCATATCTATGTGGCAATGCCTCCTCTGTATCGTATCGATTGCGGTAAAGAAGTGTTCTACGCACTTGATGACGCAGAGAAAGACGGTGTGCTTGAGCGACTATCGCAGAAGAAAGCCAAGATCAACGTGCAACGATTCAAAGGTCTGGGTGAAATGAACCCACTTCAGTTGCGTGAAACCACCATGGATCCAAACACTCGTCGCCTTGTGCAGTTAACGATTGATGACAGCGAAGCAACCAACGAGATGATGGACATGCTGCTTGGTAAGAAACGTGCAGATGATCGCCGTACATGGCTACAGACTAACGGTGATATGGCCGAGGTATAATGGATGTCTAACGAAATTACATATGATGGCGTTGAACAGCTGCCAATGCGCAAGTTCACCGAAGATGCCTACTTAAATTACTCAATGTACGTGATCATGGATCGTGCATTGCCGTATATCGGTGATGGCTTGAAGCCAGTACAGCGTCGTATTATCTACGCGATGTCTGAGCTAGGCTTATCGGCTGCATCGAAATACAAAAAATCAGCACGTACCGTTGGTGACGTATTAGGTAAGTATCACCCACATGGTGACTCTGCTTGTTACGAAGCGATGGTATTGATGGCGCAGCCTTTCTCTTACCGCTACCCATTGGTAGATGGTCAAGGTAACTGGGGTGCTCCTGATGATCCGAAATCGTTCGCTGCGATGCGTTATACCGAAGCCAAATTATCTAAGTTTGCTGAGGTTCTTCTAGGTGAACTAGGTCAAGGCACTGTTGACTGGCAACCAAACTTTGATGGCACGATGAAAGAGCCTCAAATGTTGCCTGCTCGCCTACCTCACATCCTACTTAACGGTATTACAGGTATCGCGGTAGGTATGGCGACCGATATTCCACCACACAACGTGCGTGAAGTCGCTAATGCAGCCATTCACCTAATTGATACGCCTAAGTCTGAGCTTTCAGACGTGATGGGTTTCATTCAAGGTCCAGATTACCCGACTGAAGCTGAGATTATCTCCCCGAAATCGGACATCGAAAAGATCTACCGTACTGGACGTGGCAGCATCAAGATGCGCGCGGTTTGGCACAAGGAAGGCTCTGATATTGTTATCACGGCTTTACCTCATCAAGTGTCAGGTGCGAAGTTACTTGAGCAAATCGCTAATCAGATGCGCGCTAAGAAGCTGCCAATGGTTGACGACTTGCGAGATGAATCGGATCACGAGAACCCAACGCGTATCGTTGTCGTTCCTCGTTCGAATCGTATCGACTGTGACCAATTGATGAGTCACCTGTTCGCGTCGACGGATCTAGAGAAAAACTTCCGCGTTAACTTGAACATGATTGGTTTAGATAATCGTCCTCAAGTTAAAGGCTTAGTTCAAATCCTGAAAGAGTGGATCGAGTTCCGTCGCACAACGGTTCGCCGTCGTTTGCAGTACCGTTTAGATAAAGTACTGGCACGCTTGCACATCTTAGAAGGTTTGCTTGCTGCTTATCTTAATATCGATGAAGTGATTGAGATCATTCGTACAGAAGACGAACCATGTCCTGTCCTAATGAGCCGTTTCAACATTTCTGAAATTCAAGCCAATGCGATTCTTGATATTAAACTTCGTAACTTAGCTAAGTTAGAAGAGTTTAAAATCCGAGCGGAACAAGAAGAGCTTGAAGCTGAACGTGAAAAGCTTGAAAAGCTACTCGGTTCAGAGCGTCGCTTGAATACGCTGATCAAGAAAGAAATCCAAGCAGATGCGGATAAATATGGCGATGATCGTCGTTCACCTCTGATTGAGCGCGCTGAAGCGAAAGCGCTAACAGAGCGCGACTTAGTACCAAGCGAACCAATCACGGTTGTGTTGTCTGAGAAAGGTTGGATTCGTCATGCCAAGGGGCATGAAGTTGACGCTGAAGGTTTGAACTACAAATCGGGTGATAAATTCTTAGCGAGTGCTAAGGGTAAGAGTAACCAGCAAGCGGTGTTCCTCGGCAGTGATGGTCGAAGCTACTCCCTTGAGTCACATTCATTACCGTCGGCGCGAAGCCAAGGTGAGCCAATTACAGGCCGCTTGAACGTCAGCCCAGGTACTTCTATTCGCCAAGTGGTGATGGGAGAGAATGAACAATTATGGTTAGTCGGTTCTGATGCAGGTTATGGTTTTGTTTGTAAGGGTAGCGATCTGCTGTCCAAGAACAAGAGCGGTAAAGCCTTGGTTAACTTGCCACAAGCTTCTGAAGTGATGATGCCAAGCCCTATTGCTGACTTGGACAGTAATCAGATTCTGGCGATTACTAACCAAGGTCGTATGTTGTTGTTCCCGATTAAAGATCTCCCTCAGCTGAGCAAAGGTAAAGGCAACAAGATCATCAACATCCCTTCTGCGAAAGCAAAAGAGCGTGAAGAGTTTGTCTCACATCTTATGGCTATCCCAGAGAATGCGACGCTGACTATCTACGCCGGTAAACGTAAGCTTGGTTTGAAACCTGCGGATCTTGAAAACTTCCGTGGTGAACGTGGTCGTCGTGGTGGTCTACTGCCTAGAGGACTACAGCGAGTGACTCGCATCGATATCGAAGAGCAAAGTGAATCGTAGAGATACTTGAAACAATCTTTAGATAAAAGAAAACCCAGCCTATGAGCTGGGTTTTTTGTACTTGTGTATTAGCAGCTTGAATCATTGCTTACAGAGTTTGCTCTACAGGCGAGTATCTTCGGCGATGGTCACCTTTAAGGTTTTGCTTTCACCTTGGCGCAATATACCCACATCGATAACTGTACCAGGTCGCAGGTCGGTAACGATGTCCATTACACTCTGGCGACCATTTACTTGGTTATCGTTGATACTGACAATAATGTCTTGAGCTTCAAAACCCGCATCGGCAGCCGGACCATTAGGGTCTATCCCCAACACAACGATCCCGCCGATATTCTTAGTACCCAACATGCGTGAGGTGACTGAGTTGATGTCTTGTCCATCGATACCAATATAGCCACGAATCACACGACCATCGGCGATGATCTTTTCCATGATTTTATTAGCAAGCGGATAGGGGATAGCGAATGAGATCCCATAGGTTTCCATGTCGGTAGCTTGCTGGAAAGAGGCGGTATTGATACCGACTAGCTCACCTTGTGAGTTCACCAGTGCGCCACCTGAGTTACCTTCATTGATTGCCGCATCGGTCTGGATAAAGGCTTGATGGCCATCGGCACTGATCGAAGAACGGCCGGTTGCAGAGATGATACCAAAGGTTGTTGTTTGACCTAGGTTGTATGGGTTACCGATAGCCAGTACAACATCACCGACATTGGCTTTGTAATTAGGATTGAGTGGGATCACCGGTAGATTATCACCGCTGACTCTAAGTATCGCGATATCGGTGCGTTTGTCTGAACCGACAAGTTGCGCAGCTGCTACTCGGCCATCTTGAAGTGCCACAACTATTTGGTCTGCTTGAGCCACCACATGGAAGTTGGTAATGATGTAGCCTTTCTCGCTAACAATCACCCCAGAGCCCAAACCTTGTGTGAGCAGTTTGTTTCGATCGCTTTCAGCGTATTTACGGCTATAAATGTTAACCACTGCAGGCGCCGCGCGGCGAACTGCTTGGTTAAATGAAATCTGAAGAGAGCCAATATTATCGACTTTAGGGCTAGTGACGTCAGCGACAATCGCTGGTCTTAAGCTCGGGAAGGCGAGAAGAATAAGCGCCGCTGAAACGAGTCCAAGGGAAATAGAACGAAATAGAAAGGACAGCATGTTTCCCTCTTCAACAAGTAAGGTGTGAAGCCTCCATCAATGGATGACTGATTTGATTACAAGTGAAGCATAGCATTTTGATTGATCTAAAGAAAAGGGAGACTGAGTAAGTTTAAAGCAAACTTACTGAGCCTCCCTGTAATTGCGCTGACGTAAGACTATCGAATCACAAGATAGATAGTTCGGTCGCCTCGCTGGATATTAAGCGCCAGTACACCAGGTTGTTTTTCAAGAATCTCTCTAAACTCAGCAAGGTTCTTAACGGGCTGGCGGTTTACTCCGATGATGATGTCATCTTTCAGGAGTTGATAGGCTTCGGCTGGTGAACCTTGAGCAACATTCGATACCTTGACGCCCGTTGCAGAGTCACTCTCTGTTGTGTTGGTTAACTCAGCACCAGCTAGTCCTTCATGGAGCTTCTCAGCTTGTGTTTTATTATTGGTGGATTCACCAAGCGTCACATCAAAGGTTTTGCTCTTACCGTCACGAACTACACCCAGTTCAATCTGCTTACCAGCGCCGAGTGTTGCGACCTTAGCTCTTAACTCGCTGAAGGTATCAATGCGTTTGCCATTAATAGAGACAATAATATCGCCCGCTTTCAGTCCTGCTTTATCGGCTGCGCTGTCAGGGACGATTTGGCTAACAAAGGCGCCCTTGCTTGATTCATAACCGAGTGCTTCTGCCAATTCAGAGGTCACTTCTCCGCCTTGAACGCCAAGCATGCCGCGTTTTACTTCACCGAAGTCGAGAATTTGTTCTGTCAGGTTTGTCATCATATTAGAAGGGATTGCAAAGCCGATACCGACATTACCTCCGTTAGGGCCAAGAATGGCGGTGTTGATACCAATTAGCTCACCGTTAAGGTTCACTAGCGCACCACCAGAGTTGCCGCTGTTGATTGCTGCATCGGTTTGAATGAAGTTTTCAAAGTTTTCTAGATTCAGGCCGCTACGGCCGAGTGCAGAAACAATACCGGATGTCACGGTTTGCCCAAGTCCGAATGGGTTACCGATCGCGACACTAAAATCACCAACTCTTAATTTGTCTGAGTCTGCGACTTTTATCTGGGTCAGGTTTTTGGCTTCTTCTAATTTTAGCAGTGCGATATCAGACATCTGGTCGCCGCCGATTAGCTCAGCATCGTACTCTCGACCATCATGCAGTTTTACTTTGATATCGTCCGCACCATTAATGACATGGTAATTGGTCACGATATGACCTTTCTCGGCGTCAATGATGACACCAGAGCCTAATCCGCGGAAGGGACGCTCTCGTGTTTGTTCTGGACCAAAAAAGAATTGAAATTGTTCAGGGATTTGCTGACGTTGTACCTGTTTGCCTTCTACGGCAATACTAACCACAGCGGGGGTCACTTGTTCAAGCATAGGAGCAAGGCTCGGTAATTGTTCATTACCCACACTTAATGGCAGTGCGGCTGTTGCTTTAATGGGGGTGATGATTGAACTTAAGCTTAAAGTTAGCACTGATAAAGCAAGCAAAGGTTTTTTCATCATAAACTCCTCTCTAGTTAAGGTCTTAACCCTCTTATACGTTTAATAAGTATGATAAGTTTCAAATGACCTGAGTGAAAGTTATGACTCAAAAACCTTTGTAAAGTTCACAGAAGTGTTAAATGTTTACGATGCTTTTGCTGTAACAACATCGGGAGCATTCATGATTTCTTTCTTCTGCTCTGTAAATAAACCGGTTGCGCCATTAGCGTAATCTTTCGGTTGTTCCTCAAGTGTCGCCTCTTTTACTGAAGGCTTCTCTTGTGGCTTGTCCGAATGGGCAGCGGCTGTTTTCACAAACGGGTTATCTTGCTCTGGCAGGTTAGGAATCAGCTCTGAGCTTGTTTTTTCCATGTGTTGGTACAGTTTTGTGTAGTCTTTACCTAATGTGTCCAACATTTCTGCTGATTTCGCAAAGTGATCAGCCAGCTCTTGTCGCTGCTGCTCAAGGGCAAACTTTGCGCTATCCAATTCTTTCTGTACGTTCTTTTGTTTTTTGTATTCAGGTGTCATGAGACGAGAAATAGCGACCCCTAAAATAACTCCGACTAGTAAACCGGCAACGGCATACATCCAAGGCATAACAGCTCCTTATTATTGTTTTTTAACATGTTTGTTACTACTTAGTTACACGTGATACGGCTCCATGGTACTATGAGAAAGCCGCAGTATAAAGAGAAATGCGTGTGCGCTAGTTAGCAGTTTGATGCTGCATTATTCACCACATCACGTTATTCCTCGTACTGTTTGGGCTCATTTTTAGTTGTTGTCTGATATTGCTTTCATTGTGGAAATGTCGTCATGAATCCCATTAAAAAATACGAACAAGATATAAAAGAACATGGATTTCAAAGAGATCCAGCACAAGAGCAAGCCGTAAAATCTTTAGATGAACTCTTTCATCAATTTCAAGATTACATGAATACGCCCATTCCTCAACTGACTCGCTTCCAGAAATTACTAGGCAAAAAGCCAGAACTGCCACAACCACCGAAAGGTCTCTATTTTTGGGGTGGCGTAGGGCGAGGGAAAACGTACCTAATGGATACGTTCTATGATGCCTTACCGACCACTAAAAAAATGCGTGTTCACTTTCACCGCTTTATATATCGAGTTCATGATGAGCTAAAGGCGCTAGGTAATGTGAGTGATCCATTGCCTTTAGTCGCAGACAAGTTGAAGGAAGAAGCGGACATTATCTGTTTCGACGAATTCTTTGTTTCAGACATCACCGATGCGATGATCCTAGGAACCTTGTTCCAAGAGTTATTCGCTCGAAACGCTATCTTGGTTGCGACCTCTAATATTCCACCTGCGGATCTGTATCGCAACGGGTTACAGCGAGCGCGTTTCTTACCTGCCATCAAGCTCATTCAAGACAACTGTCATATCCTTAATGTCGATAGTGGTATTGACTATCGTCTACGTACCTTAGAACAGGCTGAGATTTACCATTACCCGCTAGATAGCCAAGCGAATATTAATCTCGAAAAGTATTACGCTCAGCTCGTTGGTGAAGATAAAGAGAAGCTTAAGCAGATAGAGGTTAACCACCGTCAATTAGATGTAGTCGAAGCGAGTGATGGCGTACTGCATGGTACCTTTGCTCAGCTTTGTCAGTCGGCTCGTAGCCAGAACGACTATATTGAGTTGTCTCGGGTTTATCACACAGTTCTATTGGCGGATGTATTGCAAATGGGCGCGACTTCAGATGACGCTGCGAGGCGCTTCATTGCATTAGTTGATGAGTTCTACGAGCGCAATGTGAAGCTGATTATTTCAGCGGAAGTGGAGCTAGAAAAGCTATACACCCATGGTCAGCTAGAGTTTGAATTTAAACGTTGTCAGTCGCGTTTAATTGAAATGCAGAGCCATGAATATTTGGCAAAAGAACACTTAAGTTAGCTTTGATTATCTCGAATAAGAAATAGAATTAAAAAAATCGTGATTTTGTTCAAAAAGAGGTGATTTTTTCTTCGCTCTTCTCTATAATCCTGCGACCTACCGTTACTGCGGGCCTCTAGCGATGAGTAAAATCACGTTATGCCAAGAGTTTTCCAACACTCGAAGGGGTGATGAATGGTAACTCTTAGACAGTGGGAATACGCGAGTATTCCTTAAGTGTAAATTTTTTAAATAGGTAATTATTAGCATGAAAACTTTCGTTGCTAAACCAGAAACTGTAAAACGCGACTGGTATGTTGTAGACGCTGAAGGCAAAACTCTTGGCCGTCTAGCAAGTGAAATCGCTTCTCGCCTACGCGGCAAGCACAAAGCAGAATACACTCCTCACGTAGACACTGGTGATTACATCATCGTTGTTAACGCTGAGAAAG
The DNA here is from genome assembly GCF_041470505.1 of Vibrio sp. 10N.261.55.C5. Classification (NCBI taxonomy): domain Bacteria; kingdom Pseudomonadati; phylum Pseudomonadota; class Gammaproteobacteria; order Vibrionales; family Vibrionaceae; genus Vibrio; species Vibrio sp. 10N.261.55.C5. Next base: position 137,790 of record NZ_JBFRMS010000016.1, on the reverse strand, counting down.
TTGCTGTAACTGGTAACAAAGCTAAGGGTAAGGTTTACTACCGTCACTCAGAGTTCCCAGGTGGTCTTAAAACTATCACTTTTGAAAAGCTAATTGCTAAGAAACCAGAAATGGTTCTAGAACTAGCAGTTAAAGGTATGCTTCCACGTGGTCCTCTAGGCCGCGCGATGTACCGTAAGCTTAAAGTGTACGCTGGTACTGAGCACAACCATGTTGCTCAACAGCCACAAGTACTAGACATCTAAGGGGATTATGAAAATGGCAGAGAATCAATACTACGGCACTGGTCGTCGCAAAAGCTCAGCAGCTCGTGTTTTCATCAAACCAGGCTCTGGTGAGATCGTAATCAACAAGCGTAGCCTTGATGTTTACTTCGGTCGTCCAACTTCTCGTATGGTTGTTAAGCAACCTCTTGAGCTAGTTGAACTAACTGAGAAACTTGACCTTTACATCACTGTTTCTGGTGGTGGTATTTCTGGTCAAGCTGGCGCAATCCGCCACGGTATCACTCGCGCTCTTATGGAGTACGATGAAACTCTACGTCCTGCTCTACGTGCAGCTGGCTACGTTACTCGTGACGCTCGTTGCGTTGAACGTAAGAAAGTTGGTCTACGTAAAGCACGTCGTAAACCTCAATTCTCTAAGCGTTAATTTTTCTTTACGAAAAAGTACACGCCCCCAGTTTTACGACTGGAATTGTGGTTCAAAGCTCGGCTATATGCCGGGCTTTTTGTTTTTATACCCCCTCTAAACGCTTTCCCTTCCTCGTTTTATTTCCAAATTCTTATATTTTGAAAGCTTTTGTAACCCAATGTGCGCTTTGCCTCATGATTGTTACAAAAAGGTAGCTTTATCTTGTCAAAAAGTAGGGTTTTATTTATCATTTGCCGTCAATAAATAGAACTAAATACATATTTTGTTAGCCATGCTCTTTAATCGGAATTATTTCAATCCACAAGGAGCAAATGGGAGAATGTTTGGATGAGCAACGCGCCTTTAAATAACGGTCGCAGGCGTTTCTTAACCGCAACAACAGCCGTTGTTGGTGGTTTAGGAGCAGCTGCTGTAGCCGTGCCTTTTATTAAATCATGGAATCCGAGTGCCAAGGCGAAAGCTGCGGGCGCGCCGGTGGAAGTGGAAGTCAGTAAGTTAGAACCGGGACAAATGGTTCGTGTCGAGTGGCAAGGTAAACCTGTATGGGTTGTACGCCGTGCTGAGTCGGTACTAGAAAACCTAAAATCGATCGGTGGTCAACTTCGTGACCCTCAATCTGAAGCTGAACAACAACCAGAATACGCACAGAACGAGTTCCGTTCAATTAAGCCGGAATTCTTCGTTGCTGTTGGTTTCTGTACGCACTTAGGTTGTTCTCCAACTTACCTGCCGGATTCTTTTGCAGAACAAGTTCAGGGTGTTAAGTCTGGTTTCTTCTGTCCTTGTCATGGTTCAAAGTTTGATATGGCAGGTCGAGTATTCCAAGGCGTACCAGCTCCATTGAATCTTGTTGTACCAAAGCATATGTATTTGAGTGACACTAAGATCATGATCGGTGTGGACGAGGGAGACGCGTAATGCAAGGATTGCTTGATTGGGTAGAGAAACGTCTACCCGCGATGAATGCGTATAAAAAGCATTTATCTGAATACCCAATGCCTAAGAACTTTAACTTTTGGTACCTTTTCGGTTCTTTGGCAATGTTGGTATTGGTTAACCAAATCCTTACGGGTATTTGGCTAACAATGAACTACGTACCGTCAGGTGAGGGTGCATTTGCTTCTGTTGAATACATCATGCGTGATGTGGAATACGGTTGGCTACTACGTTACATGCACTCAACAGGTGCTTCGGCATTCTTCGTTGTTATCTACCTGCACATGTTCCGTGGCCTAATCTATGGTTCTTACCAAAAGCCTCGTGAGCTACTTTGGATCTTCGGTATGTTGATCTTCTTAGTGCTTATGGCTGAGGCTTTCATGGGTTACCTACTACCATGGGGTCAAATGTCTTACTGGGGTGCTCAGGTAATCATTTCTCTGTTTGGTGCGATCCCTGTTATCGGTGATGACCTAACGCTTTGGATCCGTGGTGACTACATCATCTCTGGTGCAACGCTGAACCGTTTCTTCGCACTGCACGTTATCGCTCTACCAATTGTACTTCTGCTGCTTATCGTACTTCACGTACTAGCACTGCACGAAGTGGGTTCGAACAACCCAGACGGTATTGAGACGAAACTTCCTAAAGGCACAATGGGCGACGACTACAAAACGCAGTTCCCATTCCACAAGGATTACACTAAGAAATACGACATCATTGACTCTATTCCTTTCCACCCATACGGGACCGTGAAAGATATGGTTGGTGTGGCCGGTTTCCTATTCTTCTTCTGTTATGTGCTGTTCTTTAACCCAGAGATGGGTGGATTCTTCCTTGAGCCGCCAAACTTTGAAGCTGCTAACCCACTGAAAACACCAGAGCACATCGCTCCGGTATGGTACTTCACGCCGTTTTACGCAATTCTGCGTGCTGTTCCTGATAAGTTGCTAGGTGTTGTAGCAATGGGCGCATCTATTGTTGTGCTATTCCTACTACCATGGTTCGACCGTTGTAAAGTGCGTTCTTACCGTTACCGTAGCAAACTGCATTTGATTAACATCATCCAATTCACAATAAGCTTTATTGCGCTTGGTGTACTTGGTGCGCTTCCAGCAACGCCAACATACACGCTACTGGCTCAAATCTTTAGCTTAGGTTACTTCATGTTCTTCGTTCTACTGTGGTTCTACAGTAAAAATGAAGCGACGAAACCATTACCAGAAAGGGTGACATTCAAATGAAAAAGTGGATTGTAATTTTATTTGCTATGTTGCCGTCACTGGTGATGGCAGCGGGTGCAAACGTACCATTAGACAAAGCGAACAATGATTTAACAGACAAAGCTTCATTGCAAAATGGCGCTAAGATGTTCATGAACTACTGTTTCGCTTGTCACTCAACGCAGTACCAGCGCTATGAACGTGTTGCGAATGATTTAGAGATCCCCGTTGATCTTATGAAGGAAAATCTGATTTTCGACCCTGAAGCGAAAATCGGTGACTTGATGGTTAATGCTATGCCTTCTGATCAAGCGGCAAGTTGGTTTGGTGCTCCGCCACCAGACCTAACATTGGTTGCTCGTGTTCGTGGCGCAGACTGGCTGTACACTTACCTTCATACTTTCTATGAAGATCCGTCTCGTCCATTTGGCGTGAACAACATTGTTTTCCCAAGCGTTGGTATGCCGCACGTTCTTGAAGAACTGCAAGGTATCCCAACACCAATCTACGATACTCATATGGTAGATGGCGAGGAAGTGACGGTTGTTGTTGGCACTGAGACTGACGGCTCTGGCGAATTAAGTGCTGGTGAATACGACGAAGCAGTTCGTGACCTTGTTAACTTTTTGGTTTACTCGGGCGACCCAGTTCAACTTGAGCGTCACGCTATGGGTTGGTGGGTAATGGCCTTCTTAGTAATCTTCACTATCATCGTGATTTTGCTGAAGAAAGAGTATTGGCGTGATGTGCACTAATTGTGCTATAATACCGTGCTAATTCCCAAATTATGTTAATGTTCAATGGAGGCTTTAGGCCTCCATTGTTTTTATTTAAAGTGTACTGGAGGGCTCCATGGCTGTAGCTGCCAATAAACGTTCTGTAATGACTCTTTTCTCAAGTGCTTCTGATATGTATAGCCATCAGGTGCGCATCGTTCTTGCTGAAAAAGGCGTAAGTGTTGAAGTTGAGTTGGTTGATGAAAAAAATCTACCAGCAGAGCTTGTTGAACTGAACCCGTACAAATCAGTACCTACTCTTGTTGATCGTGAGCTTGCTCTATATGACTCGAAGATCATCATGGAATACCTAGATGAGCGTTTCCCTCATCCACCGTTGATGCCTGTATACCCGGTTGCTCGTGGTAACAGCCGTCTAATGATGTACCGCATTGAGCGTAACTGGTATTCAGTTGCAGAGAAGATCGTTAAAGGCAACGCTGAAGAATCTGAAGCAGCTCGCGTTAAACTGCGCAACGACCTACTGACTCTTGCTCCTATCTTCGCTGAGTATGAATACTTCATGAGCGAAGAGTTTAGCCTAATTGATTGTTACCTAGCTCCGCTATTATGGCGTTTACCTGAGCTTGGTATCGAACTAATTGGTCCTGGTTCTAAAGAGCTTAAGATTTACATGAACCGCGTATTCGAACGTGATTCATTCCTAGCTTCTCTAACTGAAGCTGAGCGTGAGATGCGACTCGTTCGCTAAGCGTTTATGGATATTTCTAATATGACTCCACGCCGACCATACATGCTTCGTGCATTTTATGAATGGCTGGTTGATAACGAACTAACTCCGCACCTTGTTGTTGAAGCAACATTACCGGGTGTGCGAGTTCCAGAAGAGTTTGTTCAAGATGGTCAGATCATTCTGAACATCGCGCCTCGTGCGGTTGGACAACTTGAACTGGGTAACGAAGCTGTGACGTTTAGTGCTCGCTTTAGTGGTCGTCCACACTCTGTGATCGTTCCGCTTTACGCAGTACAAGCGATTTATGCTCGTGAAAATGGTGCTGGTACCATGTTTGAACCTGAAGAGGCTTACATGGAAGCGTTTGAAGAAGGGATTGAAGAGGGACCATTTGAAGCTCCGGAACAAGGTCCTTCATTAAGTGTTGCAACGGCAGAAGTTGACGTTGATGCGGAAGATTCAGGCCCTGAGCCTGAGCCACCTCGTCCAGCTAAAGGTCGCCCAAGCCTTCGTGTTATCAAATAACGTTAGTTAAATAATGAACCAAATAAAAAAGCAGCGACTCGTCGCTGCTTTTTCTTTTCTGCTATATAGCATTCAATTGACTGGCTTAAGGCTAGTTAACAGCCGTCTCTTCTTCACCATATTCAAACGCTCGAATGACCTGTTTTACGCCAGAGATGTTACGAGCAACTTCTGTTGCGATATCGGCATGCTCTCGAGTCACGAGTCCAAGCAGGAATACTTCTGAATCCTCAGTAATCACTTTTACTTTGATGCCGTTAAGCTCAGCATTCGCAAGCAGAGCTGATTTCACTTTAGTGGTAATCCAGCTGTCTTTACTAATAGCACTTACAGACAAAGGTTCTTTCACTCGAACCTGATTGTGGATGCTCTCAACGCCAGCCACTTCTTTGGCTTGGTTTTCAAAAGCGCGACGTTCTGAATCTGTGGTTGCTTGTCCCATCAATACCACCGAACCTCGGTACGAGCTTGCGGTGACACGTACGTTGCCACGGAATGGTTGTTTATTGGTAATCGCTGCGACTTCAAATTCGATGTTGTTGTCGTTCCAAATCTCTTTGGTTGTTCGCGTATCCGTGACTAGGTTTGCAGTGGTTGCAGCACCAGCAATGAAAATGCCAGCACAACCAGACAGAGACAGTGTAAGTAGCGAAACACTAATCAGCTTAAACAGCCTCATAGAGGTTAATGATTTCATTGTGATGCTCCGTATATCACTCTTCGTGAGCAGGGAAGAGTACTTGATCGATTAGGTCACATAGGCAGTGTAGTGTCACCATGTGTACTTCATGAATGCGCGCTGTACGGTGTGAAGGGATACGAATCTCTACATCGTGTTCACCAAGCAAACCTGCCATCTCACCACCATCTTTACCGGTAAAGGCGATAATTGTCATGTCGCGAGTTACCGCCGCTTCCATTGCCTTGATGATGTTCTTGCTGTTACCACTAGTCGAGATAGCCAACAGGATATCGCCAGTTTGACCAAACGCACGTACCTGCTTAGAGAAGATCTCTTCATAGTGGTAGTCGTTAGCCACAGCCGTTAGCGTGGTGTTATCTGCTGTGAGTGCCATCGCTGGAAGGCTAGGGCGCTCTGTTTCAAATCGGTTGAGTAGGCACGATACAAATTGCTGAGCATTCGACGCCGAACCACCATTACCACAACAAAGAATTTTGTTTCCGTTAAGCAAGGTCGCAACCATTGCTTGAGCGGCATGCGTGATTGCGTCAGGCAGAGCTTCTGCAGCCGCAATTTGGATTTGAATACTTTCTGTGAAACTTTCTTTAATGCTGTCTAGCATGTTTATCCTTGGGTAATCGCGTTTTGAATCCAGTCGATAGTGTCATTCGGCCCTTCAATGGCAACAATATCAAACCTGAAATCTGTAGAGTGCACCGACAAGCCTTGCTGCATAAGCCAAACATTGGCTGTTTTGAGCAGTTTCTGTGACTTCTTGGCAGTCACCATTTCAGCGGCATGTCCGTAGCGGGTTTGCTTGCGGTATTTTACCTCAGCAAACACAACCGTATTGTTATGGCGCATTATAAGATCAATCTCGCCACATTTTGCTATGAAGTTTTCTTCTATTAACGATAAACCGTGGTTAATCAGATAAGATTTTGCCACGGCCTCGTATTTATCACCCACTTGTTTGTGGGTGATGGTTGGTTTGGATAGGAACTTTCGGCTAAAAAGCCCCATGCTCTGCCCAGCTGATTTCACGTTGAACCACACAGTTGTTATCGATGGTTAGCACACCCGTTTCACCTGGAATGCTGTAACCTTGCACGGCTTTCATCTGTGGCAGTGCATCCATTAGATAGTATGCATCCATTCCTAGTGCTTGCAGACGTTTTTGGCCGTTTGAGTGCGCAGGCCATAGGTCGTTGAGCTCTTTATTAAGCTCGTTTTTATTCTCAACTAATAGTGGGATATCGCTGTAGAACACACCGGTTAGGTCTTCATACTGCTTATCACCGCTGTTGCTGCGTGAGTTTGAGAACAGAGCGGGTTGGCTCGCATCTGGGTTAATTGCAACTTCAATGAAGGGTTTGATTAGTGTTAGCTCTGAGTTCTTAGCCACAATGTAGACAGAATCGATATCACGACGGCTGCGTGGCTCGGTTTCTAGGTCTAGGTTCAGTAATCCGTCCATTTGAGCGATACGCTGTTGGCTCTCTTGCAAGCCGAATACCTGATTCACATTACGTTGCAGTTGGCGTTTGTCAGAGAACAAGCTGATAGCAACATCGTTGCTGCTGTATTTTTTCCACTCTTCTTTAAACGCTTGCTCAACTCGCTCACCTAAACGTCCTCTTGGCGCAAGGATAAGCGGGTACTTGTAGCCTTGAGCAAATAGGTGCTTCGCTGCCTGAGCGACTTCTTGCTCTGGCGATAGAGCGAGATAACAAATGTTAGTATCAGGTTCTAGTTGTGTTGGAATGTTCAGAGCTAATGCTGGAATCGAGTTTTCGTGGTTTTTCTGTGCTTGCTGAAGTTTAGTGATGTTACTCTTGATCAGCGGGCCAACGATGAAATCAACATTGTTCTCTTCCAGTGTCGCTTTAATCTCAGCGGCACTTTGCACGTTGGTATCCATTACCGTCAGCGTTGCATCTTCTTCGCGCTCTTTGTCATTCATCATCGCAAAGATGAAACCGTCACGCACAAGTTGTGCCTGCTTGCTGTACTTACCGGTTAGAGGCAGTAATAGTGCAGTGCTGGTTGGCTTGCTGATCTCTAGCGCTAAGATGTCAGTGATCGCTTGAGGTGTGTATGTCGCTGCTAGGTGCTGAGGGTTCTCTGCTAGCCAATCAAACAGGGTTTCCTGTAGGTTTGGAAGGTTCGAGTTCAGCGTCTTCATATAAATCGCCAGCTGTAACCAACCTGCTAGAACGTCTTCTGTAGGCGACGTTTTAAGCTCTAGAATCTCATATTGAGAGTAGCTATTTAGGTTTTGCCAAATACGGTCAGCAGCTTGTTGTTGGAGCTCGTCATCAGCGTCTAGATACTCTGAATAAAGAACTAACTCACGGCTTGCTTCAAAATACTCGCTTTGCATTTCAGAAATGTTCGCGCGTAGCTCGTGATAATCTTTCCACTGCTCGTTCGGAAGTTTCCACCAAGGCTGGAAGTTCAGTTGGCTATAAGCTTGTTCAGGCTGCGAGTTATTCACCAACAGTTGAGCGCGAGCTAATTGCCATTCCGCTTGTTGCGTTTCGCTCAGCTCTTGTTTTGCTAAGCGTTTGATCAACAGAGTTGCTTGATCGGTTTTTCCAGCTTGCACAGAAGCCTTAAGTGCCATGATTAACCAGTCGTTTTGTAGACTTCCTTTGCTACTATCCGCCTGCATCATGTAACTTTCAGTTGATTGCGCTGGATCTAGTGTAATATCAACGCTCGTTGGTGCTTGAGGACCTGAAGAACAAGCCGCCAATGTAATTGCTAATGCAATTGGAGTTAGTAAGCGTGGTACACTGAGTCTCTTATGGTTCATCGTTGCCATGAGTTCTTTAAATTCCGTATAAATTTGTATCTATATTAATCGTTGAAGTGATGGTAAACAAATGACAGATAACAAAACCTTGCTCACAGAGAGCCCAACTCTCTACATTGTGCCAACCCCAATCGGAAATTTGGGAGATATCACTCAAAGAGCAATTGAAATTTTATCAAGTGTCGATGTTATTGCAGCCGAAGACACACGCCACACGGGTAAGCTGCTTGCTCACTTCAATATATCAACCAGAACGTTCGCTTTACATGATCATAATGAACAAACTAAAGCGCAAGTTCTAGTCGAAAGGTTATTAGAAGGTCAGTCTATCGCATTAGTCTCTGATGCGGGTACACCTTTAATCAGTGACCCAGGTTACCATCTTGTCTCACAATGTCGTCAAGCGGGTGTGAGAGTTGTGCCACTTCCTGGTGCTTGTGCAGTGATTACGGCATTGAGTGCGTCTGGTTTACCGTCTGATCGTTTCAGCTTTGAAGGCTTTTTGCCGCCAAAGAGCAAAGGTCGTAAAGATAAGTTCCTAGAGATCGCGAAAGCAGAGCGCACGTGTATCTTCTACGAATCACCACATCGAATCTCAGATTCTCTACAAGATATGCTTGAGATCTTAGGCCCAGACCGTGAAGTTGTCTTGGCACGTGAGCTGACTAAGACATTCGAAACAATTCAAGGATTGCCACTGGGTGAGTTGATTGAGTGGATTGAAGAAGATTCGAACCGTAAGCGCGGTGAGATGGTGTTACTGATTCATGGTCATCGTGAAGAAGCGAGCACAGAACTGCCAGACGAAGCGACTCGCACACTAGGCATTCTAACCAAAGAGCTGCCTCTTAAAAAAGCGGCGGCGATGACGGCAGAAATCTACAATCTGAAAAAGAACGCGTTATACAAATGGGGCCTAGAGCATCTAGACCACTAGAAACCTCTTTATAGAGTAGCTAACCTGTATTGAAAAGCTTGTGAGGAGTGATGGTATTGCCGTTATTCCTCTTTTTTTGTCTGAATTGTGTAAAATTCACGCAGTTGCTTAGAGGTTTGCACCATATTTGTGATCTCGCTAGACACTGCACCCTAATCTCTATACAATCCGCCCTCGGAGTTGAACGGGTAATCGCTGCTTTGCTGATGTCCTTCGGGAGACTGACGTTGAGGTCCTTCGGGAAACTGACGTTGAAGTCCTTCGGGAGACTGGTAGAGGGGAGGAACGTCCGGGCTCCATAGAGCAGGGTGCCAGATAACGTCTGGGGGGCGCGAGCCCACGACAAGTGCAGCAGAGAGAAGACCGCCGATGGCCTCATTTCTTCGGAAGGGGCACAGGTAAGGCTGAAAGGGTGCGGTAAGAGCGCACCGTGCGACTGGCAACAGTTCGTAGCAAGGTAAACTCCACCCGGAGCAAGATCAAATAGGCCCTCACATTGCGTTGCTCGCGTATGGGGGCGGGTAGATTGCTTGAGCCTGTGAGCGATTGCAGGCCTAGACGAATGGTTACCGCCGCGCAAGCGGAACAGAACCCGGCGTATGTGTCGACTCCACCTATATAAAGAACCCATCATTACTTAACGGTAGTGATGGGTTTTTTGCTTTATATTGACGTAAATTATTTAGATTTCCTTAGAATCCTTCACCCTGATATGAGCTTGGGTCAAAAATTCCCAAAGCCTATACACAATATGGTGGAGATACGGCGTGAAATCAGTACACTAAAACGTTAATAGAACAAATTATTGCCGAACTAATGGCTCAATCCACTCACTGAGAAGACTATGACAGAAGCATTCAAACATATTTCAGTATTGCTTAACGAATCTATTGACGGACTTGCGATCAAACCTGACGGTACCTACATCGATGGTACTTTTGGCCGTGGTGGTCACAGCCGTACAATCCTGTCTAAACTGGGCGAGAATGGACGACTCTTTAGTATTGACCGCGATCCACAAGCGATTGCAGAAGCGCAAAAGATTGATGACCCTCGTTTTACGATTATTCACGGCCCGTTCTCAGGTATGGCTGAATATGCAGAGCGTTATGACTTAGTGGGTAAAGTAGACGGCGTTCTGCTGGATTTAGGTGTTTCTTCTCCGCAACTTGATGACGCTGAACGCGGCTTTAGTTTCATGAAAGATGGCCCGTTGGATATGCGTATGGACCCAACTTCGGGCATCCCTGTATCTCAGTGGTTACTAGAAGCGGATCTTGATGATATCACTTGGGTGATTCGTGAGTTCGGTGAAGACAAGCACGCTCGTCGTATCGCGAAAGGCATCATTGCTTATCAAGAAAACGAAGAGAATGAGCCGCTAACTCGCACTGGTCAGTTAGCTAAGCTTATCTCTGATGTAGCACCAAAAAGCTTCAAAGAGAAAAAGCACCCAGCAACGCGTGCTTTCCAAGCATTCCGTATCTACATTAACAGTGAACTGGAAGAGATCGACACGGCACTAAAAGGCGCAGCAAGCATTCTTGCTCCAGAAGGTCGCCTGTCTGTTATTAGCTTCCACTCACTTGAAGACCGTATGGTGAAGCGTTTTATTCGTAAAGAGAGCCAAGGCCCGCAAGTACCTCACGGCCTTCCTTTAACGGAAGAGCAGATCAAAGCACTAGGCAGTGCTGATCTTAAGCCTGTCGGTAAAGCGATCAAACCATCGAAAGGCGAAGTGGATGAGAACACTCGTTCACGTAGCTCAGTATTACGAATCGCAGAAAAGCTATAGTCAATGAAGACCTCCAAGCCGAACTTAGCCAAGATAATATTTTTTGATTTGATCTCCGTGGGTAAAGTCCCATTGGTGCTGCTTATCTGTATCTTCGCGAGCGCGATGGGGGTCGTTCTCACGACACACATGTCACGTCAGGCAATCACGCAAAAAGACATGGCATTGAGTGAGCGTGAACAGCTTGATAATGAATGGCGAAATTTAATGCTTGAAGAGACGGCTCTGGCTGAACATAGCCGCGTTCAAGCATCGGCAAAACGAGAGCTAGACATGAAACGTCCAGACTCCGACAAAGAAGTTGTGATCACACTGAAATGACCGGAAAAAAGGAAAAAGCCCCCGCGAAAGCCGTTAAGAAACCAACGAAAGAGCGAGTGAAGAGCGAAAAGGACTCGGATCCAATTCTGATTAAATGGCGTTTCAACGTCGTTATTGCTTTTGTGTTGGTTGCCTTTTCTGTACTAGTAGGTCGTGTGGCTTACATCCAAGTCATTGAACCAGATAACTTAATTCGTCAGGGCGACCTTCGTTCTGTACGTGTTAAGGCTATTCCTTCTGCCCGCGGTATTATTTCAGACCGCAATGGCGAACCACTTGCCGTCAGTGTGCCTGTTGAGGCGGTATGGGCTGACCCGAAAACCATCTTCGATAAAAATGGCATGGCCCAAATTGATCGTTGGTATGCGCTAGCTGATGTACTTGGCTTAGATCGACAATCGATGATCAACAAGATCTCTAGCAACAAATCCCGTCGATTTATTTACCTGCAAAGACAAGTTAGCCCAGCAATGGCGAAATACATCCGCGACTTAAAGCTGGTGGGTATTGGTCTTAAAGCAGAATCACGTCGTTATTACCCAGCCGGTGAAGTCAGCGCGCATCTTATTGGTGTGACCGGAATTGATGGACACGGCCTAGAAGGTGTCGAGCGCAGCTACGATAAGTGGCTCACGGGTGAAGCAGGTAAACGTACAATCCGTAAAGACCGTTACGGGCGAGTAGTTGAAAACATTGCACTAGAAGAGCGTGAAGAAGGTAAACCACTCGAGCTAACGATCGATCAACGATTACAAGCGATCGCCTACCGAGCGATTAAACAGGCGGTAGCCGATCACAAGGCGACGTCTGGATCTGCCATCTTATTAGACGTAAAAACGGGTGCGGTTTTGGCCATGGTTAACGCACCGTCTTACAACCCAAACAATCGTGCTGATTTACAAAGCTTTAAGATGCGTAACCGCGTGATCACCGATGCTTTTGAGCCAGGTTCGACGGTTAAGCCGTTTGTTGTTCTTGCCGCTCTCGAAAATGGTACCGCGGATGCTGATACTGTAATTGATACGGGTAACGGCATCATGCAAATCGGTGGTAGCCGTGTACGTGATACTTCCAAAGTTGGTAAGGCAGACTTGGCGTTAATCCTTAAGAAGTCGAGTAACATCGGTGTGGCGAAGTTAGCACTGGATATGCCACTTGAAGCGCTACTGGGCATGTACAGTTCTGTTGGTCTTGGCGAGATGTCTGGGCTGAATCTAGTCGGTGAGACCGCGGGTATTTTCCCGAACCGTCGACGCTGGTCTAAGTTTGAAATCGCTACCTTATCCTTTGGTTATGGTCTAGCGATTACTCCGCTGCAATTGGCTCATGCCTATGCGACGTTAGCGAATCACGGTGTTTACGAACCTATCCATATCGTTAAAAGCAACGACCAAGATTTCTCAAAACAGATCATCAAGCGCGAAAATGCTGAGTTGGTTTTGAACATGCTAGAAGGCGTAACCCAAAAGGGCGGTACAGCGACAAGAGCTGCCGTGCCGGGTTACCGAGTAGCAGCAAAAACAGGTACATCTAGAAAAGCGATTTCCGGTGGTTATGGAGACGAGTACTTCGCCTATACCGCAGGTGTTGCTCCAGTGAGTGACCCAAGAGTCTCTTTGGTTGTGATGATCAATGAACCTCAAGGTGACCTCTACTATGGTGGCTCGGTCGCAGCCCCTGTTTTTTCTGAAATCATGAAGGGCGCACTGCAAATTCTGAATGTCCCTGCTGATGAAAACAAGTTTCAAGAATAGAGCCAATCAGGATTCAATATGAGTAATAGCCTCACGCTGTCATCTTTACTTTCTCCTTGGAGTGACTTTAGTTCACCTGAGCTGGATGCGATTGCCGTTGAACAGTTGGAGTTGGATAGTCGTGCCATCAAAGACGGCGATATTTTTGTTGCTGTAGTTGGGCATGCTGTTGATGGCCGTCGTTTCATTGACAAAGCGGTCTCACAGGGAGCCAATGCCGTTATCGCACAAGCTGATGCTGAAAAGGCCCATGGTCTGATTGAGTGGTTGGATGCTGTTCCGGTTGTTTACATTAAAGACCTTAACTTGGTGTTATCTGAGTTGGCCGGTCGTGTTTACTCGTCTCAGGCGACTAAGCTGATTGGTGTTACCGGCACCAATGGCAAAACCACTATCACCCAATTGATTGCTCAGTGGCTAGATTTAGTCGGCCAACGCTCTGCGGTAATGGGCACCACGGGTAACGGTTTTCTAGACAACCTTAAAACGGCGGCGAATACGACCGGTAGTGCGATTGAAATACAACGTACGCTGAGTGAGTTGGCTGAAGAAAACGCTGTTTATACCGCGATGGAAATCTCGTCTCATGGTTTGGTTCAAGGCCGAGTTAAGGCATTGGATTTTGAGGCTGGTGTATTTACTAACTTGAGCCGTGACCACTTGGATTACCACGGCACGATGCAAGAGTACGCTCTGGCTAAGAAGAGCTTGTTTACTCAGCATAAGTGTAAGCACGCTGTGATTAATGTTGATGATGAAGTCGGTAAAGCTTGGATGGCTGATCTGTCCAATGCAGTAGCTGTGTCATTGCTTCCGTTATCGGGCTACCAGCAGTCAGTATGGGCATCGGATGTTGCTTATGCAGAGACGGGTATCAAACTCGCTTTTGATGGTAGCTGGGGGCAGGGACAACTGTCTGTTCCTTTAATTGGCCAGTTCAACGCATCAAATGTATTGGTTGCTTTCGCGACCCTACTTGTACTAGGCATCGACAAGCAAACCTTGATCGACACAGCACCTCAATTGCAACCTGTTATTGGTCGCATGGAATTGTTCCAAGTACCAAACAAAGCGAAAGTGGTTGTCGACTACGCGCATACACCTGACGCATTAGAGAAAGCATTGGCAGCACTACGTGTACATTGCTCTGGAAAGCTATGGGCAATCTTTGGCTGCGGTGGTGATCGAGATACAGGCAAGCGCCCTATGATGGCGGTTACCGCAGAGCAGTTCGCCGATAACATTATTATTTCAGATGACAACCCTCGCAGTGAAGACCCGGCATTGATTGTTAAAGACATGCTGGCAGGTTTAAGTGAGCCTGAAGTCGCCTTTGTTGAACACGATCGCTTTCAGGCGGTTAAGTTTGCTCTAGAGCAGGCGGGTAATAACGACATTATTCTTCTGGCTGGTAAAGGCCATGAGGATTACCAAGTATTAAAAGACAAAACGATCCACTATTCGGATCGAGAGTCAGCACTACAACTTTTAGGTATTTCATAATGATTGATGTATCACTCGAGCAGATCTGCTCCGTGGTCAGTGGTCAGTTGATAGAGGCTGGCAAATCGAGCAATAGTTTGATCAATGCGGTTTCTACCGATACTCGCACCGTTGAAGAAGGTGCACTGTTTGTTGCTCTCGTAGGTGAACGTTTTGATGCGCATGATTTTTGTGGTCAGGCTGTTGAGGCCAATGCGAGTGCGTTATTAGTTCAACGAAAACTTGACCTAAATATTACTCAAGTTGTTGTTGAAGACACTAAACTTGCTTTAGGTCAGCTAAGTGCTTGGATCCACAAACAATGTAACGTGCCAACCATGGCGATAACAGGAAGCTGTGGCAAAACGACCGTCAAAGAGATGGTCGCGAGTATTCTACAACAACGTGGCAAAGTGCTGTTTACAGCGGGTAACTTCAATAATGATATTGGAGTACCACTAACCTTGCTGCGCAGTGAACCCAATGACGACTATGCCGTGATAGAACTGGGCGCGAACCACATTGGTGAAATTGCCTATACCACGCAGCTTGTGAAACCACAGGTGGCCTTAGTGAATAACGTTGCTGCCGCGCATCTAGAGGGCTTTGGCTCAATTGATGGTGTTAAACAAGCGAAAGGCGAAATTTTTCAGGGGCTTGCTGCTGGTGATACTGCTATTGTTAACCTAGAGAGCAATGGTGGTGACTTCTGGAAAGATGTGCTTGCAGACAAAAACGTACTGACCTTTTCTGAAAGTGATGACACGGCGGATTACTTTTCGACGAATATTCGCATCAACGAGCAGGGTGAAGCTTGCTTTGATATGCAGACCCCGCAAGGCGCTATCGATGTCGAACTTGGCATTATTGGTCAGCACAATGTAGCCAACGCATTAGCCGCAGCAGCACTGAGCATTCAATTCGGTGCCACGCTTGCAGAAATTAAAAGCGGTTTAGCGAATCTTATCTCAGTTAAAGGCCGAGTTGAGGTTCAACAATTAAGTCAGAATATCAAGCTGATAGATGACAGTTACAACGCCAGTGTACCGGCAATGAAGGCTGCAGCTAAATTGTTGTCGAGCTTCAAAGGTCAGCGTTGGTTGATTTTAGGCAATATGGCTGAGTTAGGCGATGAAAGCCTTGCACTTCACCGTCAAGTCGGTGAATATGCTGCCCCATTCGCTTTTGAGCATGTACTCACTTACGGTGATGATACCAAGGTGATTAGTGAAGTGTGTAACGGCACTCACTTTGCAACGCATGAAGCGATGATCGCGCACATAGAGCAGCACTTGAGCTTGCCAGAAAACGCGCCACATACCTTGTTGGTAAAAGGCGCCAATAGTGCAGGAATGAGTAAAATAGCCGCTGCTTTAAAGGAGAACTTTTCATGATAATTTGGCTTGCAGAGCTACTACAGCCACACTTTTCTTTTTTCCGTTTGTTCGAATACTTATCGTTTCGTGCAATCGCGAGCATTTTGACGGCTTTATGTCTGTCGCTGTGGATGGGACCTCGTTTAATTGAGCGTCTGCAAATGCTGCAAATTGGCCAAGTTGTTCGTAATGACGGCCCAGAATCTCACTTCAGTAAGCGTGGTACACCAACCATGGGTGGTGTGATGATCCTTGCTGCGATCATCATTACGGTCTTACTTTGGGCTGACTTATCAAACCCTTACGTTTGGGCCGTACTTGTCGTGCTAGGCGGTTACGGTGCAGTTGGTTTTGTTGATGATTATCGTAAAGTCGTTCGTAAGAACACTGATGGCTTGATTGCGCGTTGGAAGTACTTCTGGCAATCGGCTATTGCATTGGTTGTGGCGTTTGCTCTGTATGCTCATGGGCAAGACACTGCTGCGACACAATTAGTGGTGCCTTTCTTTAAAGATGTGATGCCACAACTTGGTTTACTGTACATTGTTCTAACTTACTTTGTTATTGTGGGTACCAGTAACGCGGTAAACCTAACTGATGGCCTAGATGGCTTGGCGATTATGCCAACGGTTATGGTTGCTGCGGGTTTTGCTGTTATCGCTTGGGCGACAGGTAACGTTAACTTTGCAGCATACCTACACATTCCATACATCCCATACACCTCTGAACTGGTGGTGGTATGTACTGCTATCGTTGGTGCAGGCCTTGGCTTCCTATGGTTTAACACTTACCCAGCACAAGTATTCATGGGCGATGTTGGCTCTCTAGCATTGGGTGGTGCGTTAGGTGTGATTGCGGTACTCGTTCGTCAAGAGTTGGTACTAGTGATCATGGGTGGTGTGTTTGTAATGGAGACTCTGTCAGTGATTCTGCAGGTGGGCTCTTACAAATTGCGTGGTCAGCGTATTTTCCGCATGGCACCGATTCACCACCACTATGAACTTAAAGGTTGGCCAGAGCCGCGTGTTATCGTGCGTTTTTGGATAATCTCAATGGTATTAGTACTGGTTGGCCTAGCGACACTGAAAGTTCGTTAATCCTGTATGAGCCTCTGAATAGGGGCTCTTTAAAACTATTAAGAGCATCTTGTTTAAATGGAACGTTGGCAAAATATTCAAAATGTAGTGGTTGTGGGGCTCGGTATTACCGGGCTCTCTGTCGTTAAACATCTCGTAAAATATCAGCCCCATACTTGCGTAAAGGTAATTGATACGCGAGAGCTACCACCAGGAAAGGAATCTTTGCCTGAGTCGGTTGAGCTGCATTCTGGAAGCTGGAATAGCCAATGGCTAGCTGAGGCTGATCTGGTGGTTGCTAACCCAGGCATTGCTTTAGCGACACCTGAAATTCAAGATGTGCTTCAAGCGGGTACGCCTGTCGTTGGCGACATCGAGCTGTTTGGTTGGGCTGTAGATAAGCCTGTTGTGGCGATTACTGGTTCAAACGGTAAGAGTACCGTGACTGATCTGACTGGTGTGCTTGCTAAGGCTGCTGGGCTTAATGTTGGCGTTGGCGGCAATATTGGCATTCCTGCCCTAGACCTTCTAGAACTTGATGCGGAGTTATATGTCCTTGAACTTTCAAGTTTTCAGTTAGAAACTACATCGAATTTAAAACTTGCCGCTGCGGCATTCTTAAATCTGTCTGAAGATCATATGGATCGCTATCAAGGCATGGCTGATTACCGTGAGGCCAAGTTAAGAATCTTTAATAACGCGCAGTGTGCGACTGTTAATCGTGAAGACAAAGAGACTTACCCTGACCAGACAATGCCATTGTTGACTTTTGGCCTAGATAACCAAGAGTTTGGTGTATCAACGATTGATAGTACTGAGTGGTTGGTCGATCACGGTAAACCTGTCCTTGCTACCCAAGATTTAACATTGGTTGGACGTCACAATGTGGCGAATGCGTTAGTCTCACTTGCACTATTGAAGCAAGTTGGTATCGACTACAGCAAAAGTCTTGATGCTTTGAAGGCCTATAACGGTTTGACGCATCGTTGCCAAGTCGTGGCTGACAAGCGCGAAATCAAATGGGTTAATGACTCCAAAGCAACGAATGTAGCCAGCACATTGGCAGCCCTGTCTGGGTTGGAGTATCAAGGTACGTTATATCTTTTGGTTGGCGGCGTTGGTAAAGGTGCTGACTTTAGTGAGCTTGAACCAGTATTGGCGCAACTTGAGCGTGTTCAGCTGTGTTGTTTCGGTGAAGATGCAGATCAATTCATGCCTCTGCACCCATCGGCACAAAAGTTCGATACCATGCAGCAGATAATCGAATCTATCTCGCCACAGCTGGTGGCTGGAGATATGGTGATGCTGTCTCCGGCGTGCGCAAGCTTCGATCAATTTAATAATTTCATGGCAAGAGGTGATGCGTTCACTGAGCTTGCTCATGAGTATGCTTAACGTGTTGAAGGACTAACATTCAGTGCAAAGAGTCAAAGAGATTAATCAATCCATCTGGCAGTGGCTAAACCGTGCTACTCCCGAGGCGCTTTACGATCGTCAATTGGTGTGGATTGCTCTTGGGCTAATGCTGACAGGTTTGGTGATGGTGACGTCTGCTTCGTTCCCCATCAGTGCTCGTTTAACCGATCAGCCGTTTCACTTTATGTTCCGTCATGCCATCTTCCTTGTATTGGCGTTAGGTGTCTCTAGCGTCATATTGCAAATCCCGATGCAACGCTGGTTTCAATACAGTATGTATCTACTGGGCTTGTCCTTCTTCTTGCTGATTGTGGTATTAGCCGTCGGTAAGTCGGTTAACGGCGCATCGCGTTGGATCCCATTGGGGCTATTTAACTTACAACCCGCTGAAGTCGCCAAGTTATCGCTGTTTATCTTTATGGCGGGCTACTTGGTTCGGAAGCAAGATGAAGTGAGAAAAACCTTCTTCGGTGGTTTTGGTAAACCGATCATGGTATTCGGCGCTTTTGCCGTGCTGCTGCTAGGCCAGCCCGATTTAGGTACTGTGGTCGTAATGCTAGTGACCCTGTTCGGCATGCTATTCATTGCTGGTGCCAAGCTTTCACAGTTTATCGCCTTGATGGTGGCAGGTATTGCCGCGGTCGTCGGTTTGATTGTTATAGAACCTTATCGTGTTCGACGTGTTACCTCATTCTGGGAACCTTGGAACGACCCGTTCGGCAGTGGTTACCAGTTAACTCAGTCATTGATGGCGTTTGGCCGTGGTGATTGGATGGGGCAAGGGCTTGGTAACTCGATTCAAAAACTCGAATACTTACCAGAAGCGCATACCGATTTTGTATTTGCTGTGTTGGCTGAAGAGCTTGGCTTTGTCGGTGTTACCTTAGTATTAATGTTGATCTTCAGCTTGGTGTTAAAAGCCATTCTGATAGGTAAAAAAGCCTTTGAACACGATCAAGTGTTCAGCGGCTATCTGGCTTTTGGTATTGGTATTTGGTTTGCGTTTCAGACGCTTGTTAACGTAGGTGCTGCATCTGGCATCGTTCCGACCAAAGGTCTAACCCTACCGCTAATCAGTTATGGTGGTTCGAGTTTAATTGTTATGTCTGTGGCGGTATCAATGCTGCTGCGCATTGACCACGAATGCCGAATGCAACAAAAAGAACAAGCTGATAGTCAAAACGAATTAGTAGAATAAGAATCTAACGTGATGAAACAAAACAAAAAACTTTTAGTGATGGCTGGTGGTACTGGCGGTCACGTTTTCCCAGGGTTAGCAGTAGCGAAAAAGCTTCAGCAACAAGGTTGGGAAATTCGCTGGTTAGGCACAGCAGACAGAATGGAAGCGGATTTAGTGCCAAAGCATGGCATTGAAATCGACTTCATCAAAGTGAAAGGCCTGCGTGGTCAAGGCATTAGCAAGTTAATTAAAGCGCCGTTCCAGATTATTAATGCCATACTTCAAGCAAGGCAACACATCAAAGCATGGCAGCCTGATGTGGTACTTGGTATGGGTGGCTACGTGAGTGGCCCGGGTGGTATCGCGGCATGGTTGTCTGGCATTCCAGTGGTTCTCCATGAACAAAATGCAGTGGCAGGTTTAACCAACCAATGGCTGTCTAAGATTGCTAAAAAGGTTTTCCAAGCTTTCCCTGGTGCTTTCCCTACCGCAGAAGTGGTGGGTAACCCAGTACGCGAAGATGTGGTTGCCTTAGCTGAACCCGAGCAACGCATGGCTGAGCGTGATGGTGACATCCGCATCTTGGTTATGGGCGGCAGTCAGGGCGCAAAAATCCTAAACGATACCTTGCCAGTAACGATGGCGCAGCTTGGTGAAGGCTTCACTGTGATGCACCAAGCGGGTAAGAACAATCAACAACAAGTTATTGAGCAATACAAATCACATTCTGTTGGTAATGTTCAAGTGACTGAATTTATTGATGATGTGGCGCAAGCTTATGAGTGGGCAGATCTATTAGTGTGTCGCTCAGGTGCATTAACCGTATCAGAAGTGTCTGCGGCAGGTGTCGGTTCTATCTTCGTTCCGTTTATGCACAAAGACAGACAACAAGCGTTGAATGCCGACCATTTAGTTGAATGTGGCGCAGCGTTAATGATTGAACAGCCTCAACTAACGGCTGATAAGCTAGCGAACACTATCACGCAGCTTGATAGAAATGAATTAAAAATGATGGCAACAAAAGCTCGTCAAGCCGCCAAGCTTGATGCTGATGTGACCGTCGCTGAAGCGATTAAAGCTTTAGCAAAATAATGAGATTGAATTGATGACGATTGAACATACCCAAGACTTAGCGCAAATCCGTGCAATGGTGCCAGAGATGCGCCGTGTTAAATCTATCCACTTCATTGGTATTGGTGGTGCCGGAATGAGCGGGATTGCTGAAGTCTTGCTAAATGAAGGCTACCAGATCACGGGTTCTGATATTGCTCAAAACCCAGTGACTGATCGTTTAGTTAGCAAGGGTGCGACCGTTTATATCGGTCACCAAGCGAGTAACGTTGCCGACGCAAGTGTGGTGGTGGTATCAACCGCTATCAACGAAGAAAACCCAGAAATTATTGCAGCTCGTGAAGCGCGCACACCGATCGTTCGTCGTGCAGAAATGCTGGCTGAGCTGATGCGTTTTCGTCACGGTATTGCTGTGGCAGGTACGCACGGTAAAACAACCACGACTGCGCTAGTGACACAGATTTACTCGGAAGCCGGCCTAGATCCAACCTTCGTAAACGGTGGTTTGGTTAAAAGTGCTGGCACTAACGCACGTTTAGGTTCAAGCCGTATTCTTATCGCTGAAGCCGATGAGAGTGATGCTTCATTTTTACATCTGCAACCTATGGTTAGTATCGTAACTAACATTGAAGCGGATCATATGGATACCTACGGCGGCGATTTTGAAACGCTAAAGCAGACGTTTATTGATTTTTTACACAACCTACCATTCTACGGTCAGGCTGTGATGTGTGTTGATGATCCAGTAGTGCGTGAGCTTATTCCTCAGGTAAGTCGCCAGGTGATTACTTACGGTTTCTCTGAAGATGCGGATATTCGTATTGAGAACTACGTACAAGAAGGCCAGCAAGGCAAATTCACAGTGGTACGTGAAGGTAAAGCTAACCTTGATATCACGTTAAACATTCCAGGTCGTCACAATGCATTGAATGCATCCGCGGCGATTGCTGTTGCAACAGAAGATGACATCAGCGATGAAGCGATTCTCAAAGCGATGGCGGGAACGGAAGGCACGGGTCGCCGTTTCGATCACCTAGGTGAGTATGAAACAGGTAAAGGCGTTGCAATGCTGGTCGATGATTACGGTCATCACCCAACCGAAGTTGATGTGACGATTCAAGCTGCTCGTAGTGGCTGGACTGATAAACGTCTTGTTATGATCTTCCAACCGCACCGTTATAGCCGTACTCGCGATCTGTATGATGATTTCGCGAACGTTCTTGAGCAGGTTGATGTCCTAATTCTGTTAGATGTTTATTCTGCAGGTGAGAAACCTATTGCAGGGGCTGACGGACGTTCATTAAGTCGAACTATTCGTGGGCGTGGTAAGATAGACCCAATCTTTGTTGCCGATATCAACGCACTGCCATCGGCTTTAGCCAACGTAATTCAAGGCGGTGACCTTGTTTTAACGCAGGGTGCAGGCGATGTTGGTCGAGTAGCGAAGCAGTTGGAATCGTTACAGTTAGACATTAATAAAATGCAGAACGCGTAACAGAATACTGTCTACAGACTGTGGTCAATCGCTCACTTCTTGCGATTGACCTAAAATTGACCAAAAATCTTATTATCAACGTTTGATAGTTTGATTTTGCTCAGTATAATTCATAGGTTAAAGTAAGTGCTTTTACCTCTATTACGAAGATAGGGAATAGAATTGCGAACCAACGACAGGGAATGCGGGCTTTGGTAGAAAGTACTTTTAGCGAAAACCGCCACCTATTCAGTTTACCGTCGCTCAAGAAACACGCCTTAGGCGGGTCTTTTTTTGTCATGGTATTGCTATTCATTGGGTTTCTTTTCTATACCACACTAACTTGGATGTGGGACGATCAGCGATTGCCTCTCTCCAAAATAGTACTTCAAGGCGACTTAACTTACGTAACCGCTGGTGATGTTCAACATGCCTTTAGCGAGCTAGAGCACATTGGAACCTTCATGTCGCAAGACATCGGTGTGTTGCAAGACAGTTTAGAAGCGTTACCTTGGGTTTCAGTGGTCTCCATTCGTAAGCAGTGGCCAGACACAATAAAAGTATTTTTGACTGAGTACCATGCGGCAGCAATCTGGAACGGTAACATGCTGCTGAATGACGATGGTCAGGTGTTTAATGGTGATATCGGCCTGTTGAAGGGCGATAGAGTTAAGCTTTACGGCCCAGACGGCACCAGCCAAGAAGTGATAGAAAAGTGGCGACAGATAACCCCTTTGATTAACAGTCTAGGGTTAACCGTTACCTCTCTCGTTCTCAATGAGCGTCGCGCTTGGCAAATAATCCTAGATAACGGTATCCGTTTAGAACTAGGTAAAGATTCTTTAGATGAGCGTGTTGAACGCTTCATTTCGCTTTACAACGAACTTGGTAGTAAAGCGAATCAAGTGAGCTACATCGACCTCAGGTATGATACGGGAGCCGCTGTAGGCTGGTTTCCAGAGCAAGAGTTAGAAGAGAGCACAGATGACTAAGACCGCAGATGACAACATAATCGTTGGTCTTGATATAGGCACTGCGACCATATCAGCTCTGGTTGGTGAAATATTGCCTGATGGTCAAATCAATATCATTGGTTCTGGGCAAAGCCCATCCAGAGGTATGGATAAAGGTGGTGTAAACGACCTAGAGTCGGTAGTTAAGTCGGTTCAGCGAGCTATTGATCAAGCAGAGTTGATGGCGGAATGCCAAATCAGCAATGTATTTATCTCGCTATCGGGTAAACATATCGCAAGCCGAATTGAAAAAGGCATGGGCACTATCTCTGATGAAGAGGTGTCTCAAGACGATATGGATCGAGCGATCCATACCGCGAAATCAATTAAAATAGGTGATGAGCAGAGAATTCTGCACGTGATCCCACAAGAATTTACCATTGATTATCAAGAAGGGATTAAGAACCCACTTGGCTTATCTGGTGTTCGAATGGAAGTCAGTGTTCACCTAATTTCTTGCCATAGCGACATGGCGAGAAACATTATTAAAGCTGTTGAACGATGTGGTCTCACAGTAGAACAAATCGTGTTTTCAGGACTTGCCTCAAGCAATGCGGTAATTACTGAAGACGAGAGAGAGCTTGGAGTATGTGTTGTCGATATCGGTGCGGGTACAATGGATATTTCCATTTGGACTGGCGGCGCACTTCGACACACAGAAGTCTTTTCCTACGCAGGAAATGCAGTAACCAGTGATATTGCCTTCGCTTTCGGCACGCCAGTGAGCGATGCTGAAGAGATAAAAGTAAACCATGGTTGCGCTCTGAGTGAACTCGTAAGCAAGGATGACTCTGTTAACGTCCCAAGTGTTGGTGGTCGCCCATCGAGAAGTTTGCAACGACAAACTTTGTCGGAAGTGATTGAACCACGTTACACTGAACTTATGGGTCTCGTTAACCAAACTATTGATACGGTTCAATTACAGCTACGAGATGAAGGTATTAAACACCACCTTGCAGCTGGCGTCGTTCTCACTGGTGGAGCGGCACAAATTGACGGATTGGTAGAGTGTGCGGAACGTGTTTTCCGCAATCAAGTTCGAGTTGGTAAGCCGTTAGAAGTTAGTGGCTTAACTGACTATGTTAAAGAGCCGTATCATTCTACGGCGGTTGGTTTACTTCATTACGCAAGAGATTGTCAGATCAGTGATGAAGGTGATTACAGCGAACCTAAGCGTTCAGCACCTTCTATGTCTGGTTTATTTGGCAAATTGCGTAATTGGATACAAAAAGAGTTTTAACCTGAGTTGCAGGAAAAAACGGAGATAACACATGTTTGAACCGATGATGGAAATGTCTGACGATGCAGTAATTAAAGTCGTTGGAGTTGGTGGCGGTGGCGGTAACGCTGTTGAGCACATGGTACGTGAATCAATCGAAGGCGTAGAATTCATCAGTGTTAACACTGATGCACAAGCACTTCGTAAAACAAGCGTGAGCAGCGTGATCCAAATTGGTGGTGATATCACTAAAGGTTTGGGCGCTGGTGCAAACCCACAAGTAGGCCGTGATGCAGCTCTCGAAGATCGAGAAAGAATTAAAGAAGTTCTAACTGGCGCCGATATGGTATTTATCGCAGCTGGTATGGGCGGTGGTACTGGTACAGGTGCTGCTCCAGTTATTGCTGAAGTTGCGAAAGAGTTGGGTGTGCTAACGGTTGCTGTTGTAACTAAGCCATTTAGCTTTGAAGGCAAAAAACGTTTAGCGTTTGCTGAGCAAGGTATTGAAGAGCTTTCTAAACATGTGGATTCTTTAATTACGATTCCAAATGAGAAGCTACTTAAAGTACTTGGCCGCGGCGTAACTCTGCTAGAAGCTTTCGCAAGTGCCAATGATGTACTTAAAAACGCTGTACAAGGTATCGCTGAGCTAATTACTCGCCCTGGTATGATTAACGTCGATTTCGCGGATGTTCGCACCGTAATGTCTGAGATGGGTCATGCAATGATGGGTAGCGGTATCGCAAAAGGTGAAGACCGTGCTGAAGAAGCTGCTGAAACGGCAATTTCTAGCCCACTACTAGAAGACATCGACCTAGCTGGCGCACGTGGCGTTCTTGTGAACATCACAGCTGGCCTAGATATGCGTCTAGATGAATTCGAAACAGTAGGTAATACAGTTAAGGCATTCGCATCTGATAACGCAACAGTTGTGATTGGTACTTCTCTAGACCCTGATATGACGGATGAAATCCGTGTAACTGTTGTAGCAACAGGTATCGGCACAGAGAAAAAACCAGACATTACATTAGTTGCTGGTGGTAAAGCTAAGGTTGCACCAACTCCTCAACCACAGGTAGCGGCTCAAACTGCACCAAAAGTGGAAGAGAAAGTGGCACAACCATTGCAAGAAAAAACTGAGGTTAAACCTCAAGTTAAGCCGCAGCCAACAACGTCACCTGTTTCTTCAGGTACAGGCGCTAGCCAAAGTGCAGCACCTAAGGCTGAGAAAGAGAGTGGATACTTAGATATTCCAGCATTCTTACGACGTCAGGCTGATTAACAAATACCCAAAATTTGACTATTGTCGAATTAATGGTAAAATTCGCGGTCGGTAAATACTGACCGTGATTTGTAGCACTGATAACGAGGCAAGCAGATGATCAGACAACGTACTCTGAAAGAAATTGTGAAAACAACTGGTGTGGGTCTCCACTCTGGTCGTAAAGTCACACTTACTCTTCGCCCGGCAGCTGCAAATACAGGTATTGTTTATCGTCGTACAGATGTAAATCCACCTGTAGATTTCCCAGCTGATCCAGCGTCAGTTCGTGACACTATGCTATGTACAGCTCTTGTTAATGACGAAGGCGTACGTATCTCTACAGTGGAACACCTTAACGCAGCTTTAGCGGGTATGGGCATCGACAACATTATTGTTGAAGTAGATGCACCTGAGATCCCAATTATGGATGGTAGCGCAAGCCCATTCGTATACTTGCTACAGCAAGCGGGTGTAGAAACACTGAATGCAGCGAAGCGTTTTATTCGTATCAAAAAGCCTATCCGTTTTGAAGATGGCGATAAGTGGGCAGAATTTGTTCCATTTAACGGCTTCCGTATGGACTTTGAGATCGATTTTAACCACCCAGCTATTGAATCTGATGAGCAACGTTTGTTGTTTGATTTCTCTTCACAAGGTTTTGTGAAAGAAATTTCTCGCGCTCGTACTTTCGGCTTCATGCGCGACATTGAGTATCTACAATCTCAAAACCTAGTACTTGGCGGTAGCTTTGATAATGCTATCGTACTGGACGAATACCGAATTCTTAATGAAGAAGGTCTACGTTTTGACAATGAGTTCGTAACTCATAAAGTACTAGACGCGATTGGTGACTTGTACATGTGTGGACACGCTATTATTGGTGAGTTCCGTGCATACAAATCAGGTCACGGCCTAAACAACCAACTACTACGTGCAGTACTTGCTGACGCAGAAGCTTGGGAGTGGGCAACATTCGAAGAAGAAGTAGGCTCTCCTGTTGCATTTGCTGAGCCAGGAATGGTTCTAGCGTAATTGTTGTTTACAGCAATATAAGATTTCGAAAACCAGGTCATTGACCTGGTTTTTTTGTATCTATTTTCCAGATACAGTGTCGTCAACATCCGAAAGTTGTCTCCCAATGAGCTGCAGTCTGGCTAATCCATCAGCAATTAGAAAGAAAAGTTCCAAGCACATCAAACAAATGGGGTTATAAATGGTTGTTGGTGTGAAAATTACTTACACTAAAGGGCATTAATTTTAACTCAAGCCTTGAAAACTCTACTCTCAAGTACAATATCAAAGATACTAGATTTATCTCAGTATCCTTGGTTAGTAACTGAAGACTAGTTCATAGCTAGTAGAGACACTGACGGCATTTAAAATAGATCGCGGACGATCTGAGAACGAAGAGATTCCAAGCACATGATTACTAAGCTGCTGACAAAGGTAATTGGCAGTCGCAATGACAGAACACTGCGCCGCCTTAGAAAAATTGTAAAAGAAATTAATAACTTCGAACCAACGTTTGAAGCACTTTCAGACGAAGAACTAAAAGCAAAAACGGTTGAATTTCGTGAGCGCTTAGATAAAGGTGAATCGCTAGACCAACTTCTACCTGAAGCATTTGCTACGGTACGTGAAGCGTCTAAGCGTGTTTACGGCATGCGTCACTTTGACGTGCAAATGATTGGTGGCATGGTTCTAAATGCTGGCCAAATTGCAGAAATGCGTACTGGTGAAGGTAAGACTCTTACAGCAACCCTACCAGCTTATCTTAACGCCCTACCTAGCAAAGGTGTTCACGTAGTAACGGTGAACGACTACCTAGCGAAGCGTGATGCGGAAACAAACCGCCCATTATTTGAATTCCTTGGTATGACTGTTGGCGTAAACGTGCCAAACATGGCTCCACCAGAGAAGAAAGAAGCGTACCAAGCGGATATCCTATACGGAACAAACAACGAGTTTGGCTTCGATTACCTACGTGACAACATGGCTTTCCGTGCTGAAGATCGTGTTCAACGTGAGCGCTTCTTTGCTGTTGTCGATGAGGTTGACTCAATCTTAATCGATGAAGCTCGTACTCCACTTATTATCTCTGGCCCAGCTGAAGATAGTTCAGATCTTTACACGCGTATTAACACGTTGATCCCTAACCTTGAGCGCCAAGATAAAGAAGATTCTGAAGAGTACCGTGGTGAAGGTCACTACACCATGGACGAGAAATCGAAACAGGTTCACCTGACTGAAAACGGTCAAGAATTTGTAGAAGAGCTAATGGTCAAAAACGGCCTGATGGAAGAGGGTGACACGCTTTACTCTCCAACTAATATCAGCCTATTGCACCATGTTAATGCAGCGCTGCGTGCACACGTACTGTTTGAGAAAGACGTCGACTACATCGTTACTGAAGAAGGCGAAGTGGTTATCGTTGATGAACATACTGGTCGTACTATGCCAGGTCGTCGTTGGTCTGAAGGTTTACACCAAGCTGTTGAAGCTAAAGAAGGTGTGAAGATTCAGAATGAAAACCAGACGCTAGCATCGATTACATTCCAGAACTTCTTCCGTCTATACGAAAAACTGTCAGGTATGACAGGTACAGCCGATACAGAAGCTTTCGAATTTCAGTCTATCTACGGCCTAGAAACAGTGGTTATCCCAACCAACAAGCCTATGGTTCGTAACGATATGCCAGATGTGGTTTATCGTACCGAAGAAGACAAGTTCAATGCGATCATTGAAGACATCAAAGACCGTGTAGCTGCTGGTCAGCCATCATTGGTTGGTACGGTTTCTATCGAGAAGTCTGAACTACTGTCTAACGCACTGAAAAAAGCAAAAATTAAGCACAGCGTTCTAAATGCTAAATTCCACGAAATGGAAGCAGAGATCGTTGCACAAGCTGGTATGCCGAGTGCGGTAACTATCGCAACTAACATGGCTGGTCGTGGTACCGATATCGTATTAGGTGGTAGCTGGCAGGCACAAGTTGAGAAGCTAGAGAATCCAACCAAAGAGCAGATCGAGAAGATCAAAGCTGACTGGAGAGTAATCCACGATAAAGTGCTTGAGTCAGGTGGTCTGCACATCATTGGTACTGAGCGTCATGAATCTCGCCGTATCGACAACCAGCTACGTGGTCGTTCTGGTCGTCAAGGTGATGCGGGTTCTTCTCGTTTCTACCTATCAATGGAAGATTCTCTGCTACGTATCTTCACATCGGATCGTATGGCTGGTCTTATCCAAAGTGGTATGGACGAAGGCGAAGCGATCGAATCTAAGATGCTTTCTCGCTCAATTGAAAAAGCACAACGTAAAGTTGAAGGTCGTAACTTCGATATTCGTAAGCAGCTTCTTGAGTACGATGATGTAGCCAATGACCAACGTAAAGTGGTTTATGAGCTTCGTGATGAACTGATGAGCTCTGACGATATCAGCGAGATGATCGAACACAACCGTGAAGATGTATTGGCATCAGTGATTGATGAATACATCGCACCTCAGTCTCTTGAAGATATGTGGGATATCGCGGGTCTGCAAGATCGTCTGAAGAATGACTTCGATCTAGACTTTGATATTCAAGGTTGGTTAGACGAAGACGACAAGCTTTATGAAGAAGCATTGCGTGAGCGTATTCTTGCTATGGCGGTTGATTCGTACAAACAGAAAGAAGAAGTGGTTGGTGCTCAAGTACTGCGTAACTTCGAGAAATCTGTGATGCTACAAACGCTAGACGGCCTTTGGAAAGAGCACTTGGCTGCGATGGATCACCTTCGTC
Source organism: Vibrio sp. 10N.261.55.C5 (assembly GCF_041470505.1). Lineage (NCBI taxonomy): Bacteria > Pseudomonadati > Pseudomonadota > Gammaproteobacteria > Vibrionales > Vibrionaceae > Vibrio > Vibrio sp. 10N.261.55.C5. The sequence continues at coordinate 108,320 of NZ_JBFRMS010000016.1, read as the reverse complement.
AAGGTATCCACTTACGTGGTTATGCTCAGAAGAACCCGAAACAAGAGTACAAGCGCGAGTCGTTTGAACTGTTTGAAGGCCTACTAGATGTACTGAAAACAGACGTTGTTACCATCCTTTCTAAAGTGCGCGTTCAGCAACAAGAAGAAGTTGAAAAGATGGAAGCTCAACGTCAAGCTCAAGCTGAAGAAGCGGCGCGTCGTGCACAAGCGCAACATGCAACAGCTGAAAACCAGCTAGCTGACGATGAAGCTGAAGCGGCATCTCCACAAACGGTAGTGCGTGACGAGCGTAAAGTTGGCCGTAACGAGCCATGCCCATGTGGTAGCGGTAAGAAGTACAAGCAGTGTCACGGTAAAATCGCGTAAGTTTAATGAATCGTTGCTGTAGCGCATGATAGCTGCGTTGGTGGTACTCACTTACAGTCGTAAGCTCCGTGCCACCGCCTTGCTCTCATACACTACAACTTAGCTTCATAAAACTGACAAATAGAATATAAAGAGTCGCTTAGGCGGCTCTTTTTGTATGTAAATTTCATGGCTTACTTTGTTACGCAAGGAAGTTGTCATTCCCTATAGCGAGGAGTGAGCGTAGTAGGGGATCTTGTTTAGTTAGGCTCGCGTAGTTTTAGATCCCCAACTCAGTCGTTCCTCTTTCTTGAGGATGACGTATTTAGGGACTATGTGAGTTCAGCGTTTTATTAAGGAACACCATCAATGAAAAGAATCCATATCGTAGCGGGTATTATCTTCAATCAAGATAAGTCACAGGTCTTTATCACTAAGCGTCCAGATGACAAGCACAAAGGTGGCTTCTGGGAATTTCCAGGTGGCAAGGTTGAAGAGGGCGAAACTATTGAGCAAGCGATGACTCGCGAGCTTGATGAAGAGGTCGGTATCAAGGTGACCGAGCAGTCTCTGTTTGAGCATCTTGAATTTGATTACACGGATAAGTCACTTAAGTTCGATTTCATTCTCGTGACTGATTTTGAAGAGCAGCCTTATGGTAAAGAAGGTCAGCAAGGTGAATGGGTAAGCCTAGAATCATTGAATCAATACGCCTTCCCAGAGGCAAATGTGCCAATTTTAGAGCGAGTAATAAAAGAGTTTTCGTAATTGCTAGCCTGAGTTTGAGATTGTTGTTAGTTTAAAGAGATTAATCGATTGAACGTTGCTGCAAGAGATAAGTGGCAACGGTAACCAAAACAATGGAGATATTCGCAGTGGTAAGAATTGCAATTGCAGGAGCAGCGGGCCGCATGGGCCGCAACTTGGTGAAAGCCGCTCATCATAATTCAGAAGCAAGTGTTGGAGCTGGTTCAGAGCGTCCAGAGTCATCTTTGGTCGGCGTAGATGTCGGCGAGTTATGCGGTGAAGGTCGTTTTGATGTTGCTTTAGTCGATGATTTGTCTAAAGCCATCGAAGAGTTTGATGTGATTGTCGATTTTACTGCCCCTGTTAGCACATTAGCGAATATTGAACTTTGTAAACGTCACGGTAAAAAACTGATCATCGGTACAACGGGCTTCTCTGAAGAAGAGAAGCAGGTGATTGATGCTGCTTCAAAAGAGATGGCTATCGTAATGGCACCTAACTACAGCGTTGGTGTGAACCTGGTCTTTAAGCTGCTAGAGAAGGCCGCTAAAGTGATGGGCGATTACTGTGATGTCGAGATCGTTGAGGCTCATCACCGTCATAAAGTCGATGCACCGTCAGGTACTGCGATTGGTATGGGCGAAGCTATTGCGGGTGCTATGGGCAACGAGCTGAACGATGTAGCTGTCTGGTCACGCGAGGGTATTACTGGCGAGCGCACTAAAGATGAGATTGGTTTCGCGACGATTCGTGCCGGTGACATTATTGGTGAACACACCGCTATGTTTGCTGATATCGGTGAACGAGTGGAAATTACCCATAAAGCCACTGATCGAATGACCTTTGCTAATGGCGCAATCAAGGCCGCGGTTTGGTTAAATGATAAACCAGCAGGCTTTTATACCATGACGGATGTGCTTGGTTTGAATGACCTATAAATAGATATTTATGCGCTGGCAATTGCCGGCGCTTTCTTTATTTGGTGCCTTTTCCTTAGTAATCTCACTTCTCCGATCTTCCTTCTACTTTCTTCTTATCGCCTTTTTGACTCCATTTCTATGCTGTTTATGTGGTCTTTGGTGTGTTTTTTGTTTTAGATCTTTAAATTGTCATGTTTTCTCTTGGTATTTATCGATTGCGTTTTGTTGCTGATATTTTTATCACTCTATGGTTGGCTAAAATGAGGAGTGAAAATTAGAAAATCGTAATATTCGAGCTAAATGCGCATGAAAGTTGAACTTTTGGAGCTTTGAGGGGGTAAATTGAATTAGTCCTTACAAATGTTTAATTTCTTTTGAGTTAAATGTTGACACGTATCACGCAGATCACTAAAATACCGCCAATTTGTCTAATTTCCATAAACACGCAGTTTTTGGTGTTGCAGGAAGGTAGATTTGCAAATTAAATCAATTTTAATGCATTTTTATTTCTGGAGGTTGTCTTGAAGAAGTCAGCACTACTCGTCCTAGAAGATGGGACAGTATTTCACGGTGAAGCCATTGGCGCTGTAGGTTCTGCAGTTGGTGAAGTCGTTTTTAATACCTCGATGACGGGGTACCAAGAAATCCTCACTGATCCTTCCTATTCTCAACAAATCGTTACCCTTACTTACCCTCACATTGGCAATACCGGAACCAATTCCGAAGACGAAGAATCTTCTTCAATCCACGCTCAAGGCCTTGTGATTCGCGATCTCCCTCTAATCGCTTCTAACTTCCGTAATGAACAATCCCTTTCTGATTACCTTAAGTCGCAAAACGTTGTTGGTATCGCTGATATTGATACTCGTAAGTTGACGCGTATTCTTCGTGAAAAAGGCGCACAGAACGGTTGTATTGTAGCTGGCTCTTCAGTAAACGACGGAAACCTAGACGAAGCTTTGGCTCTAGCTAAAGCAAAAGAATTCCCTGGCCTGAAAGGTATGGACCTTGCGAAAGAAGTTACAACAAAAGAAGCGTATCAATGGAAACAAGGTTCGTGGACGCTTACGGGTGGACTTCCTGAAGCGAAAGCAGACTCAGAATTGCCATACCACGTTGTTGCTTATGACTTCGGTGCAAAACGAAACATCCTACGAATGCTTGTTGACCGCGGCTGCCGCCTAACGGTTGTTCCTGCTGAGACTTCAGCTGAAGAAGTACTTGCTCTGAACCCAGACGGTGTTTTCCTTTCAAATGGCCCTGGTGACCCAGAACCATGTACTTACGCAATTGAAGCGACAAAAGTGTTCCTAGAAAAAGGCTTACCAATCTTCGGTATCTGTCTAGGTCACCAGATTCTTGCTCTTGCGTCAGGCGCTAAGACAGTGAAGATGAAGTTTGGTCACCACGGCGCAAACCACCCGGTTAAAGATTTAGATCGTGATGTTGTGATGATTACTTCGCAAAACCACGGCTTTGCTGCTGACGAAGAAACCCTTCCAGAGACACTACGTGCAACGCACAAATCACTATTTGATGGTTCTCTACAAGGTATTCACCGTACAGACAAACCAGCATTCAGCTTCCAAGGTCACCCTGAAGCGAGCCCAGGTCCAGAAGACGCAGCGCCGTTATTCGACCACTTTATTGAACTAATCAAACAGCACACAGCGTAATTCGGAGTAGTAGACAATGCCAAAACGTACTGACATTAAAAGTATTCTTATTCTAGGTGCTGGCCCGATCGTTATCGGCCAAGCATGTGAGTTCGATTACTCTGGTGCTCAAGCTTGTAAAGCGCTTCGCGAAGAAGGTTACCGAGTTATTCTTGTGAACTCGAACCCAGCGACAATCATGACTGACCCAGACATGGCAGATGCAACTTACATCGAGCCTATCCAATGGGAAGTTGTGCGTAACATCATCGCTAAAGAGAAGCCTGATGCAGTTCTACCTACTATGGGTGGCCAAACTGCATTGAACTGTGCTCTAGACCTAGAAAAGCACGGCGTTCTTGAAGAGTTCGGTGTTGAAATGATTGGTGCAACGGCTGACGCTATCGATAAAGCAGAAGACCGTTCACGCTTCGATAAAGCAATGAAAGCAATTGGCCTTGAGTGTCCAACTGCTGATACAGCGAAAACGATGGAAGAAGCTTACAAAGTTTTAGACATGGTTGGCTTCCCTTGTATCATTCGTCCATCGTTCACGATGGGTGGTACTGGTGGCGGTATCGCTTACAACAAAGAAGAATTTGAAGAAATCTGTCGTCGTGGTTTGGATCTATCTCCAACTAATGAACTTCTTATCGATGAATCACTTATCGGTTGGAAAGAGTACGAGATGGAAGTGGTTCGTGACAAAAACGACAACTGCATTATCGTATGTGCGATTGAAAACTTCGACCCAATGGGTATTCACACAGGTGACTCAATCACTGTGGCTCCAGCTCAAACGCTGACAGATAAAGAATACCAACTAATGCGTAACGCATCTCTAGCAGTACTGCGTGAGATTGGTGTTGAAACAGGTGGTTCAAACGTACAGTTTGGTATCAACCCGAAAGATGGCCGTATGGTTATCATCGAGATGAACCCACGTGTATCTCGCTCTTCTGCACTAGCTTCTAAAGCAACAGGTTTCCCAATCGCTAAGATTGCAGCGAAACTGGCTGTTGGTTTCACGCTAGACGAGCTAATGAATGACATCACTGGCGGCGCAACTCCAGCATCATTCGAACCAACAATCGACTACGTAGTAACTAAGATTCCTCGTTTTAACTTCGAGAAGTTTGCAGGTGCTAACGACCGCCTAACGACGCAAATGAAGTCGGTTGGTGAAGTTATGGCTATCGGCCGTAACCAACAAGAATCTCTACAAAAAGCACTTCGCGGCCTAGAAGTTGGCGCGACTGGTTTTGACGAAATGGTAGACCTAGACGCACCAGATGCTCTAACGACTATCCGTCACGAACTTAAAGAAGCTGGCGCAGAGCGTATTTGGTACATCGCTGACGCATTCCGTGCTGGTATGTCGGTAGATGGTGTATTCAACCTAACGCAAATCGACCGTTGGTTCCTAGTTCAAATCGAAGACATCGTTAAGCTAGAGCAAGAACTTAAAGCGAAAGGCTTTGCTGGTCTAAATAAAGACGAGCTAAACAAGCTTAAGCGTAAAGGTTTTGCTGATGCGCGCCTATCTAAGATTCTAGGTGTAGCGGAAAGCGAAATCCGTCGTCTACGTGACCAATACGATATCCACCCGGTATACAAGCGTGTAGATACGTGTGCGGCTGAGTTCTCTTCAGATACGGCTTACATGTACTCATCTTACGATGACGAGTGTGAAGCAAACCCAACAGACAAAGAAAAAATCATGATTCTAGGCGGCGGTCCAAACCGTATCGGCCAAGGTATTGAATTTGACTACTGTTGTGTACACGCATCACTAGCGCTGCGCGAAGATGGCTACGAAACTATCATGGTTAACTGTAACCCTGAGACTGTTTCTACAGACTACGATACGTCTGACCGTCTGTACTTCGAACCAGTAACTCTGGAAGACGTACTAGCAATCGCTCGCGTTGAGAAACCAAAAGGCGTTATCGTTCAGTACGGTGGTCAAACACCACTTAAACTGGCTCGTGCTCTTGAAGCTGCTGGCGTACCAATCATCGGTACTAGCCCAGACGCAATCGACCGTGCAGAAGACCGTGAGCGTTTCCAAGTTGCTGTAGACCGTCTAGGCCTACTTCAACCAGAAAACGCGACAGTAACAACAATGGAGCAAGCGGTAGAGAAATCTCGTGAAATCGGCTTCCCACTTGTTGTACGTCCTTCTTACGTACTTGGTGGTCGTGCGATGGAAATCGTATACGACGAGCAAGACCTACGTCGCTACTTCAACGAAGCAGTTAGCGTATCAAACGAATCTCCAGTACTACTTGATAGCTTCCTAGATGACGCTGTTGAAGTAGACGTAGATGCGATTTGTGACGGTGAGCGCGTTGTAATCGGCGGTATTATGGAGCACATCGAGCAAGCGGGTGTTCACTCTGGTGACTCAGCATGTTCTCTTCCTGCATACACGCTAAGCCAAGAAATCCAAGACGTAATGCGCGAGCAAGTTGAAAAGCTAGCGTTCGAGTTGGGTGTTCGTGGTCTGATGAACACGCAGTTTGCTGTTAAGAACAATGAAGTGTACCTAATCGAGGTTAACCCTCGTGCAGCACGTACGGTTCCATTCGTATCTAAAGCAACTGGTGCGCCAATCGCTAAGATTGCCGCTCGTGTAATGGCGGGTCAATCTCTAGAGTCTCAAGGCTTTACGAAAGAAATCATCCCACCTTACTACTCAGTGAAAGAAGTTGTACTTCCATTCAACAAGTTCCCTGGTGTTGACCCACTGTTAGGCCCAGAAATGCGCTCTACTGGTGAAGTTATGGGTGTTGGTGCGACGTTCGCAGAAGCATACTCTAAAGCTGAATTGGGTTGTGGTAACATCTACCCAGAAGGCGGTCGTGCACTTCTTTCTGTTCGCGAAGGCGACAAAGAGCGTGTTGTTGACCTAGCATCTAAACTATCTAAGCTTGGTTACCAGCTAGACGCAACTCACGGTACTGCGGTTATCCTTGGCGAAGCGGGCATCAACCCACGTCTAGTAAACAAGGTACACGAAGGTCGTCCTCACATTCTTGACCGTATCAAGAACAACGAGTATACGTACATCGTGAACACTGCAGCTGGCCGTCAAGCGATTGAAGATTCTAAAGTTCTTCGTCGTGGTGCACTTGCTGAGAAAGTTAACTACACGACTACGCTAAATGCTGCATTCGCGACTTGTATGGCGCACACTGCAGACGCGAAAACGTCAGTAACTTCAGTTCAAGAGCTACACGCTCAGGTTAAAGCTTCTCAAGCTTAATCGCCTAAAGTGTATCGCTGATATGCGGATATAAATGCTCAAAGCCCACTCCTCGGAGTGGGCTTTTTTATGTCTGTTATTCCGCGGTAGCTTAATGATGAATATTTGGAATAGGTTAGAATCTTGTGTTTCGTTATTGCTCGTCTGCTGTGAGTGGTAACTTGTCGCTACACAGGATTTTAAGGCGTTGGGTATATGGAAATTACTCTAGAAATATTGGCTATCTTGTTTGTTGTTGCAACGGCAGCAGGCTTTATTGATGCAATGGCTGGCGGCGGTGGGTTACTGACTCTACCTGCATTGCTAGCGGCTGGAGTTCCACCCACGCAGGCACTGGCAACCAACAAACTCCAAAGCTCATTTGGCAGCTTCTCCGCGAGTTGGTATTTCGTGCGCAACGGTATCGTCAGCATCAAAGAGATGCGCCTTGCTATCTTTTGTACCTTTATTGGCTCTGCAATTGGCGCTGAGTTAGTCCAGCACATTGATGCGAGCCTACTGACCAGTGTTATCCCACTGCTGCTTATCGCTATCTCTCTCTATTTCCTGTTGGCACCCCAAACTAGAGCGTCTGAAGGAAAACAGAAGATCTCTGAGGCGATGTTTGCTCTGTGTATTGGTGGCGGCGTGGGTTTCTATGATGGCTTTTTTGGCCCAGGAACAGGTTCTATCTTCACCGTCTGCTTTGTTGCTATTGGTCACTTCTCGTTAGTCGATGCTACGGCGCGTACTAAAGTACTTAACTTTACCTCGAATATCGCTGCCTTAATTTTCTTTATTTTGGCTGGTTTGCCTATTTGGGAGTTGGGATTAGTGATGGCGGTCGGTGGATTTATGGGCGCTCAGATTGGCGCTAAAGTGGTGGTGACAAAAGGGCAGAAATGGATTCGCCCCCTTGTGATCGTGATGTCGATGCTAATGGCGTCTAAACTGCTTTGGGAACAGCATCAACAATGGATTCTATCAGTGTTTTAACTCGTGGAGACTGGTAACTATTTGGTCTGACACAGATATGAATCGGCCGAATCAAGCCTGCTAATTCGGTGAAGCTATACAGATATTGAGGCTCAATATTGAGTGTTTTTACGATAGAGAGCGGGATCAACGCTGGCCCAGTCCCGCCCAATGCAAGTTGCGCCGCTGCGGTGTAGGCATCCATCTCCATCAAGGGTTTGATACCAAATTTTTCTAATACAGAAAGTTGATAAGAATTGGCTGGATTGGTCATGTCGTTAGTGATGACCATTGGAGGGAGATCCGTTAGCGGCGACTTACTCACTATGTAAAACGGTTCATCAAAAAGATGGAAGGTCATCAACCCATGATGTGGTGGCAGTAAGCCAGCACACAACCCCAAGGTCGCCTTGCCGGACTGCACCCGTTCGATAATTCTCGGCGTGTGGTTGGTGGTAATGGTGATGTACTTATCTTGCTGGATAAATTGGCCCATCATCTCACCTAAATAACCGGCTATCAGAGACTTATTGCTGTCTAGGGTGATGAGAGTGGTATCTTCCAACTCTTGCTGTTCATAAATAAGCCCACGAAGTTCATTGAATGTCGGGCCAATACTCTCGATTAATGCTATCGCATCTGGCGTGAGTTTTATCTGTCGGCCACTCGGTTCAATGAGCTTTTTACCTAGCTTCTTTTCTAAATTCGCAATCCGTTTGCTGACCGCTGATTGGCTGATATAAAGCAAACTGCCTGTGCGGCTCATGGTCTTTGCTTTACTCAATACCAGTAGAGTTTCGATTCCTTCGAGTAGCATTGGGTTATATTCATGAAAGTTGGGAATGATTGTTTCAACTTACCTCAAACAACATTCATTCTCTAGTCTTGAAACTAAAGCTTTGAACCAAGTTAGGTATTTTTAGCTATGCTCGCACGTGTAGCGCGAGAGCATAATAATTGTGTTGGGGAGCTCAAATTAAGAAAGGCTCCTTTACGGAGCCTTTCACTTTGTAACGTTAGCTTATTTGATGGCGAAGGTCGGCAATGATAAATGCCAACGAATAGCGCCAAGCCTTATCAATAGTGTTGAGAACACGCCGGCCAGAAATGCAGTTTCTGAGTCGTGCCCCATGCTGATCGCCATGGTATGGAAAGTACCACCAATGATACAAGCGGTCGCGTAGACTTCACTTCTTAGAATCATAGGCACTTCACGGGCAAGTACGTCGCGGATAATACCGCCACCGCAGCCGGTGATGACACCCATGATGATCGCCACTAGTGCTGAATCTTGATAGATAAGTGCTTTTTCTACACCAATGCCAACAAACACCGCTAGGCCAATCGCATCACATACCGGCAATATCCACCAAGCCAGACGTTTCGGGCGTCTTACAATAATCATGGTCAGCAAACAGGTGATGATGATGACCCAAAGGTAGGTGGTATCGGTGATCCAAAACACGGGAGTTGCACCCAATGCCATGTCACGAATTGTGCCGCCGCCAATCGCGGTTACACTGCCTAGAACGGCGACGCCAAAGGGATCCATCTTAAGACGGCCAGCGACAAATACGCCTGAGACGGCAAAGATGGCAGTGCCAAATAAATCGATAATATAAAGCAGCATGGAGTCCATGATACTGGTGCTCTTATAGTTAAAATTGTAGGGACAGGTCGGTGGCGAATTGTACGAAAAAACGCAGCAAATAGTTAGTGATTTTGCCTAGCTCTATCAAAGAAATCGCACACTTGTTGGATCGCTTTCAAAGTTCTCGTTGTCGGGCGATTAATCCAGTCAGAATTGAGGGACCAAATCTGATTTTGAGCGACAGCTGGGATCTCATCTTCCCATGTTTGCCACATGGTTCCATTCTCAATCGCGTGCTGAGAAGTGAAGATTACTTGCGGTTTTCTTAATACAACTTGTTCAATACCAACTTGCGGATAGGGAGAGGCGCTGTCTTCAAAAATATTGTGGCCACCACAAAACTCAAACACCTCACTTGGCCAGTGTCCTTGAGCAACAGTGATGATCGGCTTTTCACTGAGTTGGTAGAAGTAGTTTACTGACTCGGCATCTTTGTATTTTAGTCTCAAGGCGTTGAGCTGCTCTCTGTATTGCTGAGCGTTATTTTCGCCAATACTTGGATCGCTAGCGTATTGGCTCAGTTGTTCAATATTGGTTGCGATACTGTCTAGGCTTTTGGTCTTGGAGTAGTAAATATTAAAACCAAATTGCTCTAGTTTCGCGAGCTCTCTGGGCGGGTTTCCCGCTGGCCACGCAAGAATCAAATCAGGCTGAAGTGCGATGATCTTCTCAACCTTGATGCCTTGATAGTTTGCCACTTTTTCAAGCTTATCGGCTTGTGGTGGGTAATCACTTCGTTCACTTACGGCGACAAGGTTGTTACCTAAACCTGCGCTGTACGCGAGTTCAGTGGCATGAGGAGCAAGGCTGACCACGCGTTGAGCCGGCTGTACTTGTTCTTGAGTCAGTGGTACTTCTTCTGCAAATGATAAAGGCAGCCATAAGCTGGAAGACAAAATAGTAAGGCTTGTAACAAGTGCTGAAGATTCCACTCTAAATCCCTTGGTGAATAAATAGTAAGGCTAGGCTTTGTAAAAATATCCAGATAGCGATGCGACCAAAGAGTAGTTTCTGAACCTGAGATAGATGCAGAGCTGACGGTGCGATTCTTCCGCCTAATTTTGCGCGAATGGCTTTAGTGTTGTCGTAAATCGCAGGGCCACCCAATGATAGTTCAAGCTTGTTGCCAACAGCCGTGATCAACCAGGCTGGGCCGGGTAGTGGCCAAGAGCGACTTTGGACTAACATCATCTTAAATGTGTGCGTTGCTTTATCACCACATACGATCATCAAAGCAAACAAACGCATCGGTATAAATTCGAGAATCGCGACTATCTTGATCGCCGTTGAGCCGAACGGAGAAAATTGCTTGCGACTTGGCGACCAAGCTCGAGCTAACTCGACCACAAGGCGATACATTAACGCAGCGATTCCACCACCAATGGCGTACCAGAAAAACACACAAACTACGTTACGAGCGTAACCCATGATGATGGTTTCTGTGGCGGCTTTGCCGAGGCCAAGTGACGAAAGTGATTCGGTTTGACGATTGACAATCGGAGCCAGTAACTGACGAGCGGCCGCTTTATCTTCTCGGCCAAGTGCTTTGATCAGTTGGTTAGCCAGCTTTTCATTATTGCGCCAATCAATCGCGAGTAATAACAGTGCCAATTCAAACAGTTGAGATTGCCAAACCAATGGTTGCAGTGCCAATAGAATAACCAGAGTTGGCAGTACCATTAACCCCCAGGCTAATGTGCCTGAGATTAAACTTTGGGAATAGTTGTGGTTGTTATTGTTATTAACCTTGCTTGCTAAAAGCTCAGCAAACTTATGCCATAAGGTCGTGGGGTGTGCGGCATGGGGGATAGGTAAAATTAAATGAAAAAGCAGTGCTCCCCACATCACAAGGAGCACGCCATTTGCAAATACCTGATCAAACAGTGTTTGCATGTCTAGTCGCTTACTTTAGTAGGGCAACCATCTTGATAACCATTTCAGAAGAGCTTTGCGCTGCTAGTGGCAGGAACTCTTCGAAGCTCATTGGTGATTCTTTGTCTGCAACATCAGAGATTGCACGAACAACCACGAATGGTACTTGGAATTGGTGACAAGCTTGAGCGATAGCCGATGCTTCCATCTCTACAGCTACCACTGATGGGAAGTGCTTACGGATGAACTCTTGGCGTTCTGCTGTACAAACAAATGCGTCGCCAGTACAGATAAGACCGCGAACGGCATGCTTGTCTTCCATTTTTGCTAGTGCTTGTTCAGCAACAGCCATCAGTTTGTCGTCAGCTTTGAACGCTGCAGGTTGACCTGCCATTTGGCCGATTTCGTAACCGAAAGCTGTAACGTCTGCATCGTGGTGTCGAACTTCAGTTGAGATAACCACATCGCCAAGGTTCAGTGTTGAATCAAAACCGCCAGCAGAGCCCGTGTTCAGAACGGCATCTGGTTGGTATTCGCTTAGTAGGATTGAAGTACCAACAGCCGCTGCTACTTTACCAATGCCAGATTGAAGCAAAACAACGTCAACACCATTTAGCTGACCAGAGAAAAAGGTACAACCGCCTTTATTAACTTCAGTAATGTCTGAAATTGCTGCTTTTAGGATCGCAACTTCTTGCTCCATTGCGCCAATGATGCCGATTTTCATGTGTAGTCTCTTAATAAATAATATTTAAACAGTAGAGCGAAATTGTAGCATGGATAAGAAGTGTCGAGCGACTGCCCAGAGGCACTTCTCATCCGAATAGTAGCGATTTATCTGCGCATTCTTTTATCTATTTGATTAGGCCTTCGCTTTTCAAGCTAGCACGAAGTTGTTCAGCTCGTTTTCGGTTTACGCCAAAATCAGAATGGCCAGTACGAGACTCTGAACGCACGATCAGTTTGCCATCCGTGATTTTAAGTTCTAAGTCATCGACAAAACGCATGATGCGCGAAGTACATTCAACACGCAGATAATCTTCTGTTTTACTCGCGGTTTTTGATCCCGGTAAGGTTAGCGCAACCTGCTCAATCGCATCTAAGCTCGCTGAATCTGACAACTCAAACGCGGCCAATGCATGTTGCTCACGATCATCTTGAGTTGATACGCAGTTTGGTTTGTCTCCACAAGGTGATGAAGTTCTGTCTTTCATGTCCGTGATTCCTTGGCTGCAAGCGGTTAACGTTAAAAGTGATAACGAGAGGAGAGCTGCTTTTTTCATAATGTTTCCTATGGCGTTGTTTTAATTTTAGTTATAGGTATTGGCTTGTTTGCGATTGTTTTACGTATTTTTCGATATGCTTGTGATAAACGTATCTAATTCAAAAAAGGATCCATCATTGGATCCCTTTTTTATAGTAACGGCCTGAGTAATAAAGGAAACCTTAGATTAGTCACACTTCTAGGTAGTCCAAGATCCCTTCTGCGGCTTTACGGCCTTCATCGATAGCGGTCACCACTAAGTCAGATCCTCGAACCGCATCGCCACCTGCAAATATCTTGCTGTTGGTGGTTTGGTATTGAAACTCTTGTTTGTTAGGAGCCTTGATGCGACCCCACTGATCGAGCTCCACACCGAAAGGTTCTAGCCATTCCATCGTATGAGGTTGGAAACCAAATGCCATAATTACGGTATCAGCCTCAAGAACATGCTCACTGCCTTCGACAGGTTCTGGACGACGACGGCCTGCTTCATCAGGCTCACCCAAAGCGGTTTTCACGAATTTCACACCAACCACATGACCAGCGCTGTTAAGCTCTAAGCCGATAGGTTGTAGGTTGAACTTGAACTTCACCCCCTCTTCACGTGCATTTTTTACCTCACGGCGAGAACCTGGCATGTTGGCTTCATCTCGGCGGTAAGCACACACCACATCTGCCGCATTCTGACGAATAGAGGTTCGAACGCAGTCCATCGCCGTATCACCACCACCAAGCACGACGACTTTCTTACCTTGCATATCGATAAATGGGGTTGGGTTTTCCAGTTCCATGACCTTGTAGGTATTAGAAATCAAGAATGGCAGAGCATCATAAACGCCCGGTGCATCTTCGTTGTCTAAACCCGCACGCATGTTTTTATAGGTGCCGACACCAAGGAAAACAGCGTCGTAGTCATCGACGAGTTGCTGAAGTTGTACATCTTTGCCGACTTCGGTATTCATTTGGAACTCGACGCCCATCTCGCTAAAGATACGGCGACGATTTTCCATGATGCCTTTCTCAAGCTTGAACGATGGAATACCAAACGTCAGTAGGCCACCGATCTCCGGATAGCGGTCAAACACAACGGCTTTTACGCCATTACGAACTAGGATGTCAGCCGCCGCTAGACCTGCTGGCCCCGCACCGATGATCGCGACCTTTTTATCAGTCCACTCAACGTGAGACATGTCAGGCTTCCAACCCATCTCAAAGGCTTTGTCGGTAATGTACTTTTCAATATTGCCAATGGTTACGGCACCGAAATCGTCATTGAGGGTACAAGAGCCCTCACACAAGCGGTCTTGAGGGCAAACTCGACCGCAAACCTCAGGCAGGCTGTTGGTTTGGTGAGACAGTTCAGCGGCTTCGATAATGCGCCCTTCATTGGCAAGCTTAAGCCACTGAGGGATGTAGTTGTGAACAGGACATTTCCATTCACAGTATGGGTTACCACAGTCTAAACAACGGTCTGCTTGCGCTTTCGCTTGCTGTTTAGTGAAAGGTTCGTAGATCTCTACAAACTCAATCTTACGTATCTTGATTGGTTTCTTCGCTGGGTCTACGCGATTCACATCAATAAATTGGTATACATTCTGGCTCATTATTGGCTCCTTCCAATTATTGCGCTTGAACACGAAGTTCAGCTGAGCTGCGGCTTTGGTGGCCGAGCAAGGTGTTCAGATCCGCCGTCTTTGGCTTCACTAGGTAGAACTTTGGAATCCATTCATCAAAGTTCGCCAGAATAGCTTCAGCGTGTACTGAGCCAGTCTCTTCTAAGTGCTCTGCAATTAAGCCACGCAGATGTTCTTGGTGGATAAATAAGTCAGACAGAGAAAGTGCCTCGACCGACTCGTTATTTACTCGACCTTGGAAGTCTTCGTTCTTATCCATGACATAAGCGAAGCCACCTGTCATACCCGCACCGAAGTTGACGCCAGTTGCGCCAAGAATGGCAACAATACCGCCGGTCATGTATTCACAGGCGTTGTCACCAGCGCCTTCAATCACAGCAACCGTACCTGAGTTACGTACGCCAAATCGTTCGCCAGCCGTACCAGCTGCAAACAGCTTGCCTCCAGTTGCGCCATACAGACAGGTGTTGCCTATGATGGTCGCTTCGTTACAAGTAAATGCGGTGCCTTGGTGAGGCTTGATAACCACTTTGCCGCCAGCCATGCCTTTGCCAACATAGTCATTGGCATCGCCTGTTAGGTAAAGCTCAACGCCGCCTGCGTTCCAAACCGCAAAAGATTGGCCTGCTGTACCGTCGAGATATAACTTGATTGGTGAACCTGCCATCCCTTGGTTGCCGTATCGCTTAGCAATTTCACCAGAGATACGAGCACCAATCGAGCGGTCTGTGTTGATCACGTTGTAGTAAAGGCTGGTGGATTGACGTTTCTCAATTGCATCGAGTGCATCATCCAGAATCTGCTGGTTGAGCTGAGCTTTATCAAATGGTGCGTTTGGCTCGGTCCAAAACAGTGGGTGACGTTCTGGAGATACCGGAGCTTCGAGTATTGAAGAGAGATCGAGCTTGTTCTGTTTCGCAGTGAGGCCTTGAACGGCTTCAAGTAAGTCGGTACGACCAATCAGGTCCGTGAGTTTTTCTACGCCGAGTTCTGCAAGGTATTGGCGAACTTCATCGGCTAGACCTGTAAAGTAGTTCACCACCATGTCTGGCAGGCCTTTGAAGTATTCGCGGCGTAGTGTTTCATCTTGAGTCGCAACACCCGTCGCACAGTTGTTTAGGTGACAAATTCGTAAGAACTTACAACCCATTGCGACCATTGGCGCGGTACCAAAACCAAAGCTTTCTGCACCGAGAATCGCACCTTTAATCACATCAAGGCCAGTTTTTAAACCACCATCGACTTGCAGGCGGATCTTATGACGAAGCCCGTTAGCAACCAGTGCTTGTTGAGTTTCTGCTAAGCCAAGCTCCCAAGGGCAACCTGCGTATTTTACCGAGGTTAGAGGGCTTGCCGCGGTACCGCCATCGTAGCCAGAAATGGTGATCAGATCGGCATAGGCTTTCGCTACACCAGTTGCAATCGTGCCTACACCCGGTTCCGATACTAACTTTACTGAAACCAAGGCTTTAGGGTTCACTTGTTTAAGGTCGAAAATCAGCTGCGCTAGATCCTCGATAGAATAAATATCGTGATGTGGAGGAGGGGAGATCAGTGTCACCCCTTGAACTGAATATCTCAGCTTAGCGATTTCTGCGGTAACTTTATGGCCGGGCAGTTGACCACCTTCTCCAGGCTTCGCACCTTGCGCGACCTTGATCTGCAAAACATCCGCATTGGTTAAGTAATGTGGCGTCACACCAAAACGACCGGAAGCTATCTGCTTGATACGAGAGTTACGGTCAGTACCAAAGCGTCGAGGGTCTTCACCACCTTCACCAGAGTTTGAGTAACCACCCAAGCGGTTCATCGCCATTGCTAATGCTTCATGCGCTTCTGGGCTCAAAGCACCGATCGACATTGCCGCAGAGTCGAAGCGTTTAAACAGATCGCTGTTAGGCTCGACTTGCTCTAGTGGTAGAGGCTGATCGGCTTTTTTGAGGCTCATTAAGTCGCGTAACATCGCAGCTGGACGAGCATTTACTTGCTTAGCAAAAGAGAGATAATCCGATGTCTCACCTGTTTTTACTGCAGTTTGCAGAGTGCCAACCACATCAGGGTTATAGGCGTGATATTCGCCGCCGTGTACGTATTTGAGTAAACCACCGTGCTCGATTGGCTTACGCTTAGTCCAGGCTTTACGAGATAAGTTATAGATATCTTGCTGGAAATCGCTAAAGCTTGCGCCTTGGATTCGAGTGGTAACTCCGCGGAAACAGAGCTCAACAACATCGGAATGAAGGCCAACGGCTTCGAAAAGCTGTGAACAGCGATAAGAGGCAATGGTTGAAATTCCCATCTTCGACATGATCTTGTACAGACCTTTGTTGATGCCGTTTTGGTAATTTTGCATTGCGGCACGATAATCTTTATCTAAAGAGCCATCATCCAACATTTTACCTAACGCTTCATAAGCGAGGTATGGGTAAACCGCGGTTGCACCGAAGCCAAGCAGCACAGCAAATTGGTGTGGGTCGCGCGCAGTTGCTGTCTCAACAACGATGTTGGCATCACAACGCAGGTTGGTATCAGCAAGCCTTGTTTGCACCGCACCAACCAACATGGCTGCAGGGATCGGTAGTTTTCCTTTCTCTAAACCTTTGTCCGACAGCACAACTAAAACCGCACCTTCGCTGACTTCTTGTTCGGCGCTATCACATACTGCTTTGATTGCTTGTTCTAGATCTTGGTTATTTGGGTCGTAGTGCATGCTGAGAATGACATGACGATAATGTTTTTGACTCAACTGCAGAAGCTGCTGCATGTCTGAGTAAAGCAGTACTGGTGAATCAAACGTGACACGATAGGCGTGACCGTCTGTTTCACAGAACACGTTCATCTCTTTACCAATACTGGTCGCCAAAGACATCACGTGTTTTTCACGCAATGGATCAATCGGTGGGTTGGTGACTTGTGCAAACTTTTGACGGAAGTAATCAGTGACCAAGCGTTCTTTTGAAGAGAGCACAGCCATTGGCGTGTCGTCGCCCATTGAGCCCACTGCTTCTTGCCCCATATCACCAAGCACACGCAGCACTTGGTCGGACTCTTCGTTGCTCATCGCAAACTGTTTTTGGTAGGTCTTGAGCGTATCATCGTCAAAGCTACGCTTACCCACTTGGTCATCTTGCAGCGCAGAAAATGGCGTTAACTTGTGAACGTTCTTTTCCATCCACTCTTTATATGGGTGGCGGCCTTTGAGGTCATTGTCGATCTCATTAGATTGCCATAGCTTGCCGCGGCGAGTATCTATTACCAACAGTTCGCCCGGGCCAACACGGCCTTTCTCTGCGACTTCATCCGGTGCGTAGTTCCAGATACCGACTTCTGATGCGAGCGTGATTAGATTGTCTTTGGTAATCACATAACGCGCAGGACGCAGGCCGTTTCTATCTAGGTTACACGCAGCGTAACGACCATCTGAAAGTACGATACCAGCAGGACCATCCCACGGTTCCATGTGCTTTGAGTTGAAGTCGTAGAATGCACGTAGATCTGGGTCCATATCTGGGTGGTTTTGCCAAGCGGGCGGCACAAGCATGCGCATCGCTCGGAACACATCCATACCACCGGCAAGGAACAGGTCGAGCATGTTATCTAGGCTTGATGAATCTGAGCCTGTCTCATTCACAAAGGGTGCGGCGGTTTGTAAGTCTGGCAGCAACGGCGAAGAGAATTTATAGGCACGAGCCTTAGCCCATTGTCGGTTACCTTCAATGGTATTGATCTCACCATTGTGCGCTAAATAGCGGAATGGTTGAGCCAGTGGCCAACGTGGCTGAGTATTGGTTGAGAAACGCTGGTGGAACAGACATATCGCCGATTCCATGCGTAAGTCTGCAAGATCGAGGTAAAATCGCGGAAGATCGGCCGGCATACACAGACCTTTGTAAACCATGACTTGTGTCGAAAGGCTACAAATATAGAAATCTTTGTCTTCGGTGATCTGTTTTTCAATTCTGCGACGAGCGATATAAAGGCGTCGTTCAATATCGCGTTCACGCCAACCCGCGGGGGCCGAGATAAACACTTGCTGAATATTGGGAACTGAATCTTTGGCAATCGGACCTAATACGTCGGTGTTGGTCGGTACTACGCGCCAACCTGCAACCGTTAAGGTCTCTTGAGCGAGCTCTTTATTGACGATGTCTTGCGCGGATTGCGCTTTGATTGGATCTTGGCTGAAGAAAATCATGCCGACAGCGTATTGCTTGCCGAGCTTGAAGTTATTCTCTTCTGCAATAATTCTGAGATAAGAGTCAGGCTTCTGTAGTAATAAGCCACAGCCATCCCCGGTTTTACCATCCGCAGCGATACCACCACGGTGTGTCATGCGATCGAGGGCTGAAATAGCAGTTCTTACCAACTTATGACTAGGTTGGCCTTCCATTTGCGCTATTAAACCAAATCCACAGTTGTCTTTTTCAAGACTAGGATCATATAGAGCCATTGCAATTCTCCCTTTTGCTTCTCTGTCATCCAGACAGTAAATGACTAACTATTCATATACTTGTTGTTTTTTATAAACTGATAGTTTGCTTTAGCCAGTTAAAACGTTATTGGTTGTGTTAACAAAACCGATTGATTTTATTTTCATCAGCTTTACAACGTATAGCTAATTGTGTTTAAGGTCAAGTTCATGGTTAATTATCATGCATAAACGCGATTAGCCACTTAATAATCTAAAATAGTCGATGGATATCAATGAGATATATAAGGTGAATGTTAACGAGATTTAACATATACAACAGGATGATTTTGAAAACGACAAATGCCAGATAGAAAAAAGGCTAGCATCGAGTGCTAGCCAAATATAAAAGTTAGGAAGGGTATTGCTTTTCCTCTAGGCTAACGTAATTGACGTTAGCCCGAGAAATATTATGCGGAAAGCATGAGTGAATCAGCTTTCGCTTCTAAGTTTGAGTTACCCATTAAGAAGTCATCAATGGCAATTGCACATTCACGACCTTCATTAATACAACGTACAACTAGAGATTGACCAGTACGCATATCACCAGCAGCGAAAACGCCTTTCTGGTTCGTTGCAAAACCTTCAGAAGCGACGTTACCGCGCTCGTCCAGTTTAATGTCTAGTTGAGCAAGCACGCCGGTTGGCTCCGGGTGTAAGAAGCCCATTGCTAGGAATGCCATGTCACAAGGAATAACACGTTCAGAGTTCGCTACTTCATCAAAGCCTGGACGCTCACCTGGTTTCGCATCTTGCCAAACGATGTCAGCAATACGTAGACCCGTCACTTGACCTTGCTCGTTACCGATGAACTCTTTGGTTAAGATGTTCCAGTGACGTTCACAACCTTCTTCGTGAGAAGTGGTGGTTTTCATGATCATTGGGTATTGAGGCCAAGGCATGTTTGCTGGGCGCTTCTCTGGTGGGATCGGCATGATCTCAACCTGAGTAATGCTCGCTGCTTTGTGACGGTTTGATGTACCCACACAGTCAGAGCCAGTATCACCACCACCGATAACCACAACGTGCTTATCTTTCGCGTGAATCTCTTCTGTTTTAAGATCTAGGTTGTTAGCTCGGCGGTTGTTTTGACCAAGGAACTCCATGGCAAAGTGAACGCCTTTCAACTCACGACCTGGGATTGGCAAGTCACGTGGAACCGTAGAACCACCCGTTAGCAATACCACATCAAACTCTTGGCGTAGCTGCTGAGCGTTAACATCAACACCGATGTGTTGGTTAACTTTAAACTCAACGCCCGCTTCAGCCATTAGGTTGATCTTACGATCAATCACGTCCATACCCAGTTTGAAGTCTGGGATACCGAAGCGAAGTAGACCACCGACTTTCTCGTCACGTTCAAATACCGTTACCGAGTGACCAGCGCTGTTTAGCTGCTCCGCTGCGGCTAAGCCAGCAGGACCTGAACCGATAACTGCGACAGTTTTACCTGTGCGAGAGCGTGGTGTTTTAGGTTTTGCGTACCCTTCACGGTACGCAGTTTCGACAATCGTTTTCTCGATATTACAGATAGTGATTGGGTCTTGGTTGATACCAAGAACACAGGCACTTTCACAAGGAGCAGGACAAACACGACCGGTAAACTCAGGGAAGTTGTTGGTAGAGCTTAGGATGTTCCAAGCCTCTTCCCAGCTGTCACGGTAAACCGCATCATTGAATTCTGGGATGATGTTACCAATCGGACAGCCGTTGTGACAGAAAGGTACGCCACAGTCCATACAACGAGAGGCTTGAGTATTGATCTTTTCACCAAACTCTTCGTTAAGTACGAACTCTTTGTTGTCTTCAATTCGAACTGACGGGTCGAGCTTCTTTGGAAGCTCACGACCGTGTTCTAAAAATCCAGTAGGCTTACCCATTATACTGCCTCCACTTCTTCCGTTTGTGCCTGTTGTGCTTCAGCTTTACGCTTTTCAAGAACAGCTTTGTAGTCGCGTGGCATTACTTTAACTAGCGATGCAACACTTGCTTCAAAGTTGTCTAGGAAAGATTGAGCAACTTCACTTCCTGTGAATTCAACATGCTTAGTTAGCATATCCAGTAGAAGATCTTTATCTTCTTGTTCAATTGGATCTAGGTCTACAAGTTCAGGGTTGAGCTTGGTTTCGAAGTCACCCGCTTTGTCCCAAACATAAGCAACACCGCCACTCATGCCCGCAGCAAAGTTACGACCTGTTGAACCAAGGATAATGGCAACACCACCAGTCATGTATTCACAACCGTGGTCACCAACGCCCTCAACAACAACCTTCGCACCTGAGTTACGAACACAGAAACGTTCGCCTGCCATACCGCGAATGAAAGATTCACCTGAGGTCGCACCGTAGAAACATACGTTACCAACCACGATGTTATCTTCAGCAACGATAGTCGATTTCGCATCTGGGTACAGTACCAAAGTACCGCCAGACAGACCTTTACCCCAGTAATCGTTCGCGTCGCCTTCTACTTCGAACTTAACGCCTTTCGCAAGGAACGCACCGAAAGATTGGCCAGCACTACCGTGGAACTTAACGTTCATTGGTTGTGGTAAACCTTGGTCTTTGTAAACCTTCGAGATTTCGTTCGACAGCATGGTACCAGCAGAGCGGTCCGTGTTGATGATAGGGAAGCTCGCATTCACGGCTTCGCCTTTCTCAAGAGCTGGAATCGCAGCTTGAATCAACTTGCGGTCTAGAACGTCTTCTAGGTTGTGGTTTTGTTGCGTCTGGTTGTAGATACCATCTTCTTCACGTGCCTGCTCAATGTGCAGTACAGGTGTTAGATCTAGGTTCTTGTACTTCCAGTGGCCGATGTCGTCACGAACTTTAAGTTTGTGCGATTGACCTACCATCTCATCGATAGAGCGGAAGCCAAGTTCAGCCATAACTTCACGCAGACCTTCAGCCATGTATTGGAAGAAAGTCACTACGTCTTCTACGCGGCCGTCGAAACGCTCACGCAGAGTTTTGTTTTGTGTTGCGATACCAACAGGACAGGTATTCTTGTGACACTTACGCATCATGATACAGCCTTCAACAACCAATGCTGCTGTTGCTACGCCCCATTCTTCCGCGCCAAGTAACGTTGCTACTGCAAGGTCACGTGGTGTTTTCATCTGACCATCTGACTGAACAACGATACGGTTACGTAGGCCGTTTTTCAGTAGTGTTTGGTGCGTTTCTGCTAGACCCAGTTCCCAAGGCAGACCAGTGTGACGGATAGAAGACATCGGAGATGCACCCGTACCACCATCGAAACCTGCGATAAGTACTACGTCAGCTTTCGCTTTTGCTACACCTGATGCAATCGTACCTACACCAGCTTCTGATACTAGCTTCACGTTGACACGGCCGTTACGGTTCGCGTTTTTCAGATCGTAGATCAGCTGAGCTAAATCTTCGATTGAGTAGATATCGTGGTGTGGCGGTGGTGAGATTAGACCTACGCCTGGAGTCGAGTGACGCGTCGCGCCGATCCAGTCATCAACCTTATCACCAGGTAGCTGACCACCTTCACCAGGTTTCGCACCTTGAGCCATCTTGATTTGCAGCTCATCAGCGTTCGATAGGTAGTAAGACGTTACACCAAAGCGACCAGAAGCCACCTGTTTGATAGCTGAACGTTCCCAGTCACCGTTTTCTTTACGTTCGAAACGTGCTGGATCTTCACCACCTTCACCTGAGTTTGACTTCGCGCCAATGCGGTTCATTGCAACAGCCAGTGTTGAGTGAGCCTCATGCGAGATAGAACCAAAGCTCATTGCGCCAGTAGCGAAACGCTTAAGGATATTCTCGATTGGTTCTACTTCCGCTAGAGGAATAGAGCCTGCAGGGTTCTTGATGAAATCAAGTTGGCTACGTAGCGTTGCTGCGTTGTCGCCTTGGTCATCAACTGCTTTTGCGTACTTCTTGAACTGACCGTAATCTTTGTTACGCGTCGACTCCTGAAGTAGAGAGATGGTTTCTGGGTTGAATAAGTGCTTCTCACCACGTTGTTTCCACTGGTAAACACCGCCAACATCAAGGATTTGAGCTGGGATTTCACGAGCTGGGTAACCAACACGGTGACGAACAAGTACTTCACGTGCGATATCGTCGATCGTTAGACCTTGAATACGAGAAACCGTACCAGTGAAGTATTTTTCAACCACTGACTTGCTGATACCAAGTGCTTCAAAGATTTGTGCACCGTGGTAAGACTGCAGTGTCGAGATCCCCATCTTAGAGAAGATCTTCAGTAGACCGCCGTTAACACCTTTACGGTAGTTATCGAAGAACTCACGTGTGTGAACGTTCGGGTCTAGTTTTTTAGTACGTTGTAGTTCAACAATCGTTTCAATTACTAGGTATGGGTTAACTGCGTTTGCACCATAGCCAAGAAGCGTTGCGAAGTGGTGTGTTTCACGTGCATCACCCGTTTCAACCACGATGTCACACTTAGCACGTAGGCCTTTTCGGATTAGGTGGTGGTGTACCGCGCCAACAGCCAGCATTGCTGGAATTGCAGCGTGGTTAGAGTTAACCGCACGGTCAGTCAGTAGGATGATTGAGTAACCATCAATCACGGCATCTTCTGCGTATTGGCAAATACGTTTCAGAGCACGCTCTAACTTACCTTGGTCTCCGTTTGCTTGGAATACGATATCTAGCGTTTTCGCTTGAAGGTGCTCGTTATCGATAGCACGCAGCTTTTCTAACTCAGAGTTAGACAGTACTGGAGACTCAAGCTCTACCTTTTGACAGTGCTCAGGTGTTTCAGCAAGTAGGTTCTGATCTTTACCTAGGTAAGTGTTCAGAGACATAACCATACGCTCACGAATCGGGTCGATTGGTGGGTTAGTTACTTGAGCAAACAGCTGTTTGAAGTAGTTTGAAAGGTGCTGCGATTGGTGAGAAAGAATCGCTAGCGGCCAGTCAGCACCCATTGCAGAAAGCGGCTCATAGCCAGTCTTCGCAAGAGGTAGAATGATTTCGTTTACTTCTTCAGAGCTCACACCAAACGATTGTTGTTTGTGGAGAAGTTTCTCTGGAGAAGGTTGGCTAAATTCGTTGCTCGCATCCGGTAGCTTTTTCAGGCTCAGAAGGTTCTCTTCAACCCACTTTTCGTAAGGTTGTGCTTTAGCAATGCTGTCTTTCACTTCTTCATCAGAAATGATGCGGCCTTGCTCAAGGTCAGCAACGAAGATACGACCTGGTTGTAGACGACCACGGTACTCAACGTTTTCAGGTGCAATCTCAACAACACCAGACTCAGACGCCATTACTAGGAAGTCGTCTTTAGTTACTGTGTAGCGAGAAGGACGCAGACCGTTACGGTCAAGTGTTGCACCTACTTGAACACCATCGGTGAAACATACTGATGCTGGGCCATCCCATGGTTCCATTACGTTCGCGTGGTACTGGTAGAACGCACGACGAGTTGGATCCATGTTTTTGTTTTCTTGCCATGCTTCCGGGATCATCATCATCAACGCGTGTGGCAGAGTACGACCTGAAAGAACAAGTAGCTCAAGTGCCATATCGAAGTTTGATGAATCCGAACTACCTTCCTGACAGATAGGAAGCAGCATGTCGATTTCAGCTTGTGTAAACAGATCCGATTCTAGGATTGCTTCACGTGCTTTCATCCAGTTCAGGTTGCCGCGAACCGTATTGATTTCGCCATTGTGCGCGATGTAACGGAAAGGCTGAGCTAGACGCCAACGTGGGAATGTATTGGTAGAGAAGCGAGAGTGTACTAGTGCTAGAGCTGTCACCATGGTTGGGTTTTGCAGATCTAGGAAGTACTGAGGAACTTGTTCAGTTGTTAGCTGACCTTTGTACACCAATGTCTTGTAAGACATAGAGTTGATGTAGAAGTCATCACCGATATTTGAAACGCTTTCTAGGCATACACGAACCGTGTAGTTACGTAGAACATACAGTTTACGCTCAAGCTCTTCTGGTGTGATACCAGGGCCGCCAGAAATAAATACGTGTTCAAATTGAGGTTCAGTGCTTAGTGGGTCAGCACCAATCATTGAATTGTCCGTTGGAAGTTCACGGTAACCGATCACTTCTAACTCTAGGCGTTGTGCATTGCGTTCTAGAATGTCACGACACTGTGCACGTTTGTGTTCATCTTTAGGGAAAAGTACAACACCAACACCATATTTTTCAAAAGATGGCAGTTTAATTCCAAGCTTTACGGCTTCTTCTAGTAAGAATTCGTGCGGCTTCTGTAGCAGGATACCTGCACCATCACCAGAACACGGATCGCAGCCTTGGCCACCACGGTGTTCCATACGTGCAAGCATATCGAGTGCTTGAGTTACTACATCATGAGATTTGCGATTCTTGAGATGCGCAACAAAACCGATACCACAAGCGTCATGCTCCAGTTCAGGAGTATACAGACCCTGTGAGTTCTGCTCTTGATCTACCATAGATACATCCTTCCAGTTAAATCTAGGCGCAACTTCTTTGTATAAAGTCAGCCTTGTCCTTTTATATTTATGAGTCTAAACCTGCCTATGTTGGCGGTTTGAATCCTTTCCGTATCTCGCAGGAAAAGTATTGCGAGAAAAACAATCCTTAGTGATACCTGTTTATTTTTAACCACAAACTAGTGGTTTATATAGGTGGGAGTTAGATATCACCGACTTATTAGCAAGTTTTCGTTGTAAGTAAATACTCAAAAATAGCCAATATGTGTAAGTATCCTACAATTTTGTCTAGGCGAATTGCAATGAAAGTTGACCCATGTAGACCACTTTTTTCGTTTTATTTTGAATTTAATGCCTAACAAATGTGCAACATTAGGCAAATAGAGCCGATTTTTTGCATGTTTATTGATATTTGTTAGGTTGCTCGCAAAAAGCCTTGAGTAAACTAATTGGTCGAATTTTGCAGGGATGTAATTTTTTTTCAAAAAAGACTGATATTCATTCTTATTTACTTGAGTGCTTTGAAAATATGCAATTACACGAGTTGGTCAATACTATCGGCCAAGACCTTCAACGCCGTTATGGCGAGAAGGTTCACAAGCTGACGCTTCATGGTGGTTTCAGCTGCCCAAACCGAGACGGGACAATTGGCCGTGGAGGTTGCACGTTTTGTAACGTGGCTTCCTTTGCCGATGAACAAACTCAAATTCAAAGTATTGCTGACCAGCTAAAAGATCGTGCGGGTGAAATTGCTCGTGCTAAGAAGTATCTGGCTTACTTTCAGGCGTACACCAGCACTTATGCTGAGGTGCAAGTGCTCAAGAATATGTATGAAGAGGCGCTAAAAGCACCCGGTGCAGAGATCGTCGGCCTTTGTGTTGGTACGCGACCAGACTGTGTGCCTGATGCGGTGTTGGATCTGTTAGCGGGCTACGTTAAACAAGGCTATGAGATTTGGCTCGAGCTTGGCCTGCAAACCGCCAATGATAAAACCCTCAAGCGAATTAACCGCGGCCACGATTTTGCGGTGTATGAAACGATCACCCAACGCGCACGCGCTTTAGGTATCAAGGTGTGTACTCACCTGATTGTTGGTCTACCAAAAGAAACCAAAGCGGATAACCTTGAAACCTTAGACAAGGTATTAGCCGTTGGCACCGATGGTATTAAGCTGCACGGCCTTCATATAGTAGAGGGCAGTACCATGGCTAAGGCGTGGAAGGCAGGAAAGCTAGAAGCCCCAAGCCTTGAAGAGTACATCGATATCGCGAGTGAGGTCATTCAACGCACGCCTGCGGACGTGGTTTATCACCGTGTTTCTTCAGCGGCGAGACGCCCAACCTTACTTTCTCCTTTATGGTGTGAGAACCGCTGGTTAGCGATGACTGAAATAGGTCGTTCGTTGGATAAAACCGGTGCTCAAGGCATCAAAACGGGCTCTGCATTCGAGTACACGTTGCCTGTTTTAAACGCGGCCAATTAATAGAAATGGGTGACTGTAGGTGACAGCAGATAAAACCAATAAATAGTGGTAACATTTCCCTAACAGATTTTATGGTATAGATTGAGAGTAAATGGAACTGGTAATGACTTGGTTGTGGGACAGGGCGTATGGCTACGGTATTTATATCGTTGTTGTATTGCTGATTGCTCTCATCTGCTGGCATCTCTATTCTCGTTATCAGTCGCATATCGAAACGCTTCTACTTGCTACCCCGTCGCCACTCTACTTTGTTGATGTTCGAAGTGGCGAAATACTCTATGCCAATCGCCAAGCCATGCAGTTGCTTGGTATCCGCCAAATCGGTGTTAATTTTCGCTTTCCTACTGTGGAAAGCGAGAACAGCTTTCGTCACTACTTAACCAACCACATCAACTCTCGAGCCTTCGAGCAGGTCTCCCTGTGGGCGCTTTCTGAATTTGAGTCGTTCAAGATCAACTTGATCGGTCGTAAGATCCATTTTAGAAATAAGCAGGCTTGGATGATTCACGCCTCACCTTATAAAAACACTAACGAAGAACTGTCCCAAGAAGTTCGAGAACTGAATGTTGCTCGTACCGCTTTGGATTCTTTGTCTGAGCTGATCTACGTGAAAGATCAGAAAGGTCAGTTAGTGACGAGTAATCGCTCGTTTAAAAAGTTTTGGCATGGTCGTGCTGAAGAGGGCACCCTGAGTGTTTCTGGTGGAGTATTAAAAGGTCGTGTAAGTGAACGCTCTTGGACTACAGATCAAGATGGAAAAAGCTGCTTGCTTGAAACCTACCAAAGTGTGCTGCTTTCCCAAGATGGAGAAACCATCGGCACGCTCTCTATTAGTCATGATGTGACCGATTGGCATGACATGCAGCAGAAACTGCGTGGCGAGATGGAGAAGCGAAAAGATACCGAAGTGGCACTTGCGCAGCGTGACACCATCTTGCAAAACCTCCTGGAGGCCAGCCCAGACTCGATTGGTATCTTTAATGAAAACATGGTTTATCAAGCGTGTAATAAACCATTTGTGGCTGCGCTGGGTATCTCTGAAGTCAGTGACTTGATCGGTAAACGTTTACAAGATGTGGTGCCACATAGCATCTATACGCGAATATCAGAAACCGATCATCAAGTGCTTCATCAAAGTAAATCACTGCGTTATATCGACAAAGTGGTCTCAAGTGATGGAACATTTACTTGGTATGATGTAGTCAAATCACCGTTTAGAGATCCAGCATCGAGCACTAATGGTGTGTTGATCATGGCGCGTGATATTACAGAGCGTTATCTAGCAGAACAAAAGCTTGAAGAAGCCAACCTTGAACTTGAACGCCTCAGCTTTATGGATAGCCTGACTAAAGTGTCTAACCGACGTCGTTTCGATGAACAGCTCTCTACACTGTGGCATTATCATGTGCGTGAGAAGCTGCCACTGACGATCATGCTATGTGATATCGACTTCTTTAAAGGCTACAACGACTTTTACGGACACCAACAAGGCGATGATGCTTTGATTCAGGTTTCTCAGGCATTTAAGCAGGTGTTGAATCGTTCATCTGATTGTGTGGCTCGTTATGGTGGTGAAGAGTTCGGCTTTATTCTGCCAAATACAACGACCGAAGGTGCTCAGCTGGTGGCGCAGCGTATTCATGATGAAGTCCTAAAATTGGAACTTGCGCATGAGAAGTCGACAGTCTCTGAATTCATCACGGTGAGTATTGGTATTATCTCTTACATTCCTACACCTGATGATGAAATGGAATCGGCTGTTGCCTTGGCTGATAGTGCGTTGTATCAAGCGAAATCAGACGGTCGCAACCGTTCAATGGTGCATCCATACTCAATTCGCTAACGCTATAAAATTGGCAATTTGATTATCCCCGGCTATTTTTGCTTAGTTAGTATTTGTATTGGTTAATTAACCTTCGAAATTACCGCTGAACACTTGCTGCGTGTGATGTAGCTAGCTTACCTCCCATCTTCAAACAGGGTAGAATGTTGCTAGTCTTATCGCATGGAGCGCTAAATGAAACCCATGAAAAATCTTGCCCAGTATTACGTGGATCTACTCGTAAAACTGGGGATTGTCCGCTTTTCTATCTTACTCGCCCTAGCGCTTGTTGCCCTCGCTGTTGTTGTGCAAGTCGGTATCACCCTTGCACTCAAAGGCAATGTTGATGACATCGACATTGTCCGTTCAGTTTTCTTCGGTTTAGTGATCACGCCTTGGGCGGTTTATTTTCTGTCAGTGGTCGTGGACCAGTTGGAAGAATCACGTCAAAGGTTAGCGAAATTGGTCTCTAAACTTGGCGACATGCGTGAGCGAGACCAAGAACTCAACAATAAAATGCAGCTCAATATCGAGAAGCTTAATCAAGAAATTGAAGAGCGTGAAAAAGCGGAAGAAGCGCGCGCAGAAGCAATGCAAGATCTCGAAAACGAGGTGTTCCAGCGCGAGCGTACTCAGCTTGAACTCGCAGAACGTACTGCACTGTTACGCTCGTTTATCGATGCCTCGCCTGACCTTATTTACTACCGTAATGAAGATGGTGTGTTCTCTGGTTGTAACCGTGCGGTTGAAGAGCTCACTGGTAAAACAGAAAAAGAGCTAGTTGGTTTAACTCCTTGGGATGTTTACAGTAAAGAGGTCGCTCAGCAAGTTGTTGAAACCGATAAGAAAGTATTTGCTGACAACCAAGCACTGACTTATGACCAATGGCTTGAATACCCAGATGGCCGCAAGAGTTACTTCGAACTGCGTAAAGTGCCTTTCTACAGCAAAGATGGTCGTCACTTGGGCTTGGTTGGTTTTGGCCGCGATATTACTGAACGTAAAGAGCATCAAGAGTCGTTAGAAAAAGCCAGCCGCGATAAGACCACCTTTATCTCAACTATTAGCCACGAGTTAAGAACGCCGCTCAACGGCATCATTGGCTTGAGCCGCATGCTGCTTGATAGCCAACTGACCACCGAACAGCGCAAGCAGATGCAAACCATCAAGGTGAGCGCGGTGACACTGGGTAATATCTTCAACGATATTATTGATATGGATAAGTTCGACCGCCGTAAGCTTGAACTCTTCCCTACGCCTATTAACTTTGAAGATTTCGTTGTCGAGATCGAAAGTATCTCTGCGTTGATGGCTGAGCAGAAAGGGTTAAGGTTCGATCTAGAAAGATTGTCTGATCTTCCAGCTGCTGTTGAGGTGGATGGTACTCGTCTTAGACAGGTACTGTGGAACCTTGTTAGTAACGCGATGAAGTTCACCAAAGATGGTGGAGTGGTGATGACAGTCAGCGCCGACATTGATGGTGACTTTGCCAACATTACGATGGAAGTGGAAGATACTGGTATTGGTATCCCTGAAAGTGAAATCGAGAAGATCTTCGCGATGTACTATCAGGTGAAATCGGGCACGGACAACTTGCACGCTGTCGGCACGGGTATTGGTCTCGCTGTCTCTCAACAGCTAATTAATATGATGGATGGCCACATTGAAGTCATCAGTGAAGAGGGCTTTGGCAGTACCTTTACGGTTTCGATTCGAGTTCCAGTGAATCACGATACTCAGGCTCTGATCAAAACGCCAAGAAAACAGTCGAATCTTAAGATCTTTATGGTCGAAGACATTGAACTCAATATCACAGTGGCTCGCTCTCTACTTGAAAGCCTTGGCCATGAAGTGACAGTCGTGATGACGGGTAAAGAGGCGCAAATTGCTTTCAATCCTGAAGACTATGATTTGGTGTTGTTGGATATCCAACTGCCAGATATGACGGGTTTCGATATTGCTCAATACTACCGCGAGAAATACAGCCAGCTACCGCCTTTGGTGGCGTTAACTGCGAACGTATTAAACAACAAGCAAGAGTACTTCCAGAAAGGCATGGACGAAGCGATCAGTAAACCTTTGTCGGTTCGAGCTATCCAAGATGTCATCAGTGAACTTATCGAAGATGCACCAGAGGTAATTGAGAAGGTAGCGGGCACCGATAAGGTTGAGAGCATTGATAAAGTCGACGCGAGTAAGCCTGTTCTTTCAGAAATTGATACCACTTTGCTTGATATTGATATGCTAGAGTCTTATGTTGATATTGTTGGACCGAAACCGGTTTTGGATAGCATCGCGATGTTCGAAGATATGATGCCGGAGTATATGGAAATATTGAACTCCAACATGGTCGCGAAAGATAAAGCCAGTATCGTTTCTGAGGCACATAAGATTAAAGGTGCTGCAGGTTCTATTGGTCTGAAACGCATCCAACAAGTTGCCCAGAAAGCTCAATCTCCAGATTTGCCTGCGTGGTGGGAGAACATTTCAGATTGGGTTGATGAGATAAATAACGAATACCAGAATGACATTGAAGTTTTAAAGAGTTGGTTAAATCAAAGGTAGAAGAATAATGAAAAAATTAGCATTCGCTGCATGTGTAGTGGCATTAGCGGGTTGTTCTGCGCCACAAGTAGAATGGCAGCAAGATAATCAAGTCGAAGTATCTGCAGTAACAGTTACCATGAAAAGCAACCTTTGGCACAACAAGATGCCAACGATTGGCGAGACTCAAGATAAGACCCTGCATGGTTCTATCTACCTAGAGTCAGATTCACAACTGCCAGCAACGCTTGCGGTTGAGAGTGTTACGGTTAAACAGGGTGCAGACACCTTGTTGGTAACGGCTGACGATCTTGATTTAAGAACACACAGTGAAACTCAATGGGAAGTCGCGTTTGTATGGCAGCTAGAGATCGACAGCGACAAGCCTGTTGATGTAGCGGTTGAACTTAAAGATGGCGAAACCGTGAAGTGGTTAGTAGAGAAAGACGTTAAGGTGGATACGGTTTACTAAAACCTTATCCAATTAAGAACAATAAAAAAGGGAGAATGCGTTGGCATTCTCCCTTTTTAATAACTATTGATGACGCTTCTATTGTTAATAACACTTACTGGTGAGTAGTGCTAAATGGTAAGAAGCGCGAATCGAATTAGTCTTCTAGGTCACCACAAAAGCGGTAGCCTTCACCGTGAATCGTTGCGATGATTTCTGGCGTACCAGAAACAGATTCAAAGTGCTTACGAATACGACGGATTGTTACGTCTACAGTACGATCGTGTGGCTTAAGCTCACGGCCAGTCATCTTCTTAAGAAGGTCTGCACGTGTTTGGATCTTACCTGGGTTCTCACAGAAGTGAAGTAGAGCACGGAACTCTGAACGAGGTAGCTTGTAGCCTTCGCCATCTGGGCTAACCAGAGAACGACTGTTGATATCTAGTACCCAACCGTTGAACTCGTACTTCTCAACGCTACGCTTCTCTTCTTGAACAGAGCTTGTGCTCATAGAACGGTTCAGAAGGTTGCGTGCACGGATAGTCAGTTCACGAGGGTTGAAAGGCTTAGTGATGTAGTCATCAGCGCCGATCTCTAGGCCAAGGATCTTATCAACTTCATTATCGCGACCAGTTAAGAACATAAGCGCTACGTTTGCTTGCTCACGTAGTTCACGTGCAAGTAGTAGGCCATTCTTACCTGGAAGGTTGATGTCCATAATTACAAGGTTAACTTGGTTGTCAGATAGCACTTGGTGCATCTCTTCACCGTCGCTAGCCTCAAAAACAGCATATCCCTCTGCTTCAAAAATACTCTTTAGAGTGTTACGAGTTACTTGCTCATCTTCAACGATAAGAATCTGCGGGGTTTGCATTTGGCGGTACCTAAATTTGTGACGAAACTGTGCTAATAGAATAAATTCTAGGCAAAAACATAACATACAGGTAATGTATTTTTGATGATAACTTAAAGTTTTCAAAAAAACACTTACTTCCAGCTATCTGCCTTCCTTGAAGTATTGCCCAATAACGTAGATCCAGTACGCCTTTCAATCATTCTTTTAGTGATTGGAGTGGATTCTATAATGTTAACAGCATGCTAACAACGCGAGAATGTTAATTCCATTCACTTTGTTGATTTACATCAATTGCCGTATCGCAACAAACTTTAATAGTATGGCTACAACTTAACCAATGTTATGGTGACTATTTAGCACCAAAACAAGAATGATTATTCGAGATGCTTCGCACATCTTGCCTGCTAAAGACCGGATTATGAACCAAGGAAGCTGAAAGCTGTCTTAAGAGTCTAGTAGATAAATATGCTCAATCAACCTTTATTGAGTAATAAATTGAGCATAGAACAATGAAAACAAAGGATTAATTTTAATAACATATAAAAGCATAGAGGCTAGCCTGACATAACTGGTAACGCCTTACTCACGGAGGATATATGCACGATATAACACCCGACTTGTGTGATGAGTTTGAAAGCGAAGTCACCCTACTGAACATGCCATTGCAGAACTTCGGCCAACGTGGTGCGTTCTTTGGAAAAATTGTAACAGTTCGTTGTTATCACGATAATTCCAAGGTTCGCGAGGTTTTAGAGACCGACGGCTGTGGCAAAGTGCTTGTCGTTGACGGTAATGGCTCATGCCAGAAGGCGCTGCTTGGCGATCAACTCGCTATTCTCGCAATAGAAAATGGTTGGGAAGGCGTGATTGTGAACGGTGCGGTGCGTGATGTTGGCATGATGTCGCAAATGGACCTTGGCGTTCAAGCGTTAGGTGCATCGCCATTCAAAACAGAGAAACGCGGTGTCGGCCAAGTGAATGTGACGCTCTCTATACATAATCAACTGATTCAGCCTGGTGACTATATTTATGCCGATTGGAATGGTGTGTTAATTTCATCTGAGTTGTTAATTGAATCGTAACTGACTCAAATTGAATGCCGTTGATAGATTAGAACGGGGAATGGTTTGTGATGTGCTGAAAGTTTGTAGCTCAATCCGATCTAGTTAGTAAATAAAGAACAAGCCAAAGATTAAAAGCGAAACCCTAATCCCACTTCAACACCTTGCTGCCACTCTTCATAATCAAGAGTGGCATGCAAATCTAGGTTATCTGTTAGTTGCACTCGGCTGGAAACCTCTGCGGCGACTGATTTCTCATTGTCTTCGGTTTCGTCTTTATAGGTGTGCAGAGAACTGTTGAAAGAAACTCTTTCTGAGAACTGATAACTGACACCACTTAAAAATCCGCTTTCATACTTAAGTGAATCGCTGTTGATTCGTGTACCTACATAAAGGTCAACATCAGCAAACAAGCTATAAGAGTAGCCACTGTCTATCTTCCAAGTATCGAAGCTTTCACTCGACGCGTTTTGTGTGGAGATAAAGAATTTATGAGAAGAACTATCGATCTGGCTGGGTAGTAGAGGCAAGCTATTCGCTGAACAAACAACAGGCATAGCAAAAGCCAAAAGAATAAGTAATCTCTTCATTTCCCACTCCTGATGTCATTATTATTGTTCTTCGAACGTTATCGTTCAATTAAAGCACAGAACTTGTACGTTCGCTGCACAATCGATATAGCATTTTGTTATGACTATATATGCAATTGATCACTCTTGCCTGTTCAATGAGTAAATCCAGTATCTTAAGTGAAGGTTTATACAGGGTGTTTTATCCCTTAAATGACGGTTTGCTCTGAAAAACGGTGCGAATGTAAAAAAAACGCAACTTTTCATTGACGTCCAGTGGTAAAAATTGATACACGTAGAGTAAAGCACAAGCAGAGAATTTGATATGCAGCACGTAAGCCACCTAGTAATGACCACAACCATTATTATTACCGACATTAACATTGTTGGGGCAGGCTGCTAAGTAACGGATTTTAAAAAAAAGGCCTGTATCCAACAAGATACAGGCCTTTTTTTGTACCATTTTTATGACTTATGGAGAAAGGGATGCGCGTTTTAAAGTTTGGAGGTTCATCATTAGCTGATGCAGATCGTTTTTTACGAGCGGCTGATATCATCGCTAATAATGCCCAGCAAGAAGAGCTAGCCGTTGTACTATCGGCTCCAGGAAAAACAACCAATAAGTTGGTCGCTGTTATTGAAGCTGCACTGAAAAATGGTGAAGCTGACGCACAGATTACAGAGATCGAATCTTCATTTAACACACTGTTTGCAGAGATCAAAGCGGTCGTGCCTTCTATCGATGGTGCCGCGTTTCAAGAGCAGGTGGATACCTCTCTTGCTCAGCTAAAGCAGTTCGTGAATGGCATCAACCTACTTGGTATGTGCCCGAACCACGTTAATGCTCGCATCATCAGTAAAGGTGAGCGAATCTCTATCCAGTTAATGAAAGCGGTACTGGAAGCGAAAGGCCAACCAGCAAGCCTGATTGACCCTGTCCAATACCTATACGCTAAAGGCGATCACCTTGAAGCTATGGTCGATGTGGATGTCTCTACTCAGAACTTCCAACAATCTCCACTTCCTAAAGGTCACGTTAACATCATGCCTGGCTTTACTGCGGGTAATGAAAAAGGTGAGCTAGTCACACTAGGTCGTAATGGTTCTGACTACTCAGCGGCTGTGTTAGCGGCGTGTCTACGTGCTGATTGCTGTGAAATCTGGACTGATGTCGATGGCGTTTACAACTGTGACCCACGCTTAGTTGATGATGCTCGTCTGCTCAAGTCTCTTAGCTACCAAGAGGCGATGGAGCTTTCTTACTTTGGTGCTTCGGTTCTACACCCGAAAACCATTGCTCCTATTGCGCAATTCCACATTCCTTGTCTGATCAAAAACAGCTTCAACCCACAAGGCGCAGGTACTTTGATTGGCCAAGACACTGGCGAAGATAACCTAGCAATCAAAGGTATTACGACGCTAAGTGACCTAACCATGGTTAACGTATCAGGCCCAGGCATGAAGGGCATGGTAGGTATGGCGAGTCGTGTATTCGGCGCGATGTCTTCTGCTGGCATTTCTATTGTCCTTATTACTCAATCTTCTTCTGAGTACAGCATCAGCTTCTGTATTGAATCGGCTGATAAGGTGAAAGCGAAACAAGTGTTGTCAGACGCGTTTGAACTTGAACTTAAAGATGGTCTATTAGAGCCAGTTGAGTTCATGGATGACGTTGCGATTGTAACGCTGGTGGGTGACGGTATGCGCACTTCACGTGGCGTAGCATCTCAGTTCTTCTCTTCTTTAGCTGAAGTGAACGTCAACATTGTTGCTATTGCTCAAGGTTCTTCAGAGCGCGCTATTTCAGCGGTTATCCCTGAAGACAAAATCTCTGAAGCAATCAAAGCGTGTCACGAGAACCTATTTAACTCTAAGCACTTCCTAGATGTATTCGTTGTGGGTGTCGGCGGTGTTGGTGGCGAGCTTGTTGACCAGATCCAACGTCAGCAAGGCAAACTGGCTGAAAAAGGCATCGTGATTCGCGTATGTGGTTTAGCAAACAGTAAAGGTTTGTTGCTAGACAGCGATGGTCTACCGTTAGAGCAGTGGCGTGACCGTATGTCGAGTGCGACTGAAGAGTTCAGCCTAGCGCGTTTAGCGGCTTTGGTTCAACGTAACCACATCATCAACCCAGTATTGGTTGATTGTACGTCTAGCGAAGGTATTGCGGCGCAGTACGCTGATTTCCTAGCGGCTGGTTTCCACGTAGTAACACCAAACAAGAAAGCAAACACAGCAAGCATGGCTTACTACCATCAGCTTCGTGAAGTTGCACGCAACTCACGTCGTAAGCTGATGTACGAGACAACAGTAGGTGCAGGTCTACCGGTCATCGAAAACCTACAGAACCTTATCTCTGCAGGTGATGAACTTGAGAAGTTCAACGGCATTCTTTCAGGTTCACTGTCTTACATCTTCGGCAAGCTTGATGAAGGTATGACACTGAGCCAGGCAACCAATATTGCAAAAGATAACGGCTTCACTGAACCGGATCCTCGAGATGATCTATCTGGTATGGATGTGGCGCGTAAGTTGCTAATTCTTGCTCGTGAAGCAGGCATGGCGCTTGAACTTGAAGATGTTGAAGTAGACCAAGCTCTGCCACCGGGTTTTGATGATTCAGGTACGGTTGAAGAGTTCATGGCTCGCCTACCAGAAGCGGATGCTTACTTCAAAGAGCAGTCAGTTATCGCAGCAGAAGAAGGTAAAGTACTTCGTTATGTGGGTGAAATCGCTGAAGGTAAGTGTAAGGTTCGTATCGCTGCTGTTGATGGCGACGACCCAATGTTCAAGATTAAAGATGGCGAGAACGCATTAGCATTCTACAGCCGTTACTACCAACCAATCCCTCTAGTACTGCGTGGCTACGGCGCGGGTACTGAAGTAACAGCTGCTGGCGTATTCTCTGATGTGATGCGTACTCTTGGTTGGAAATTAGGAGTTTAAGAATGAGTTCAAGTGATATGGATGTTGTCGTTTATGCTCCTGCATCAATCGGTAATGTCAGTGTAGGGTTTGATGTGCTGGGGGCCGCTGTGTCTCCAGTGGATGGCACGCTGCTAGGTGACCGAGTTATGGTTAAAGCCGGTGATGAACCATTCTCACTTAAAACTGCAGGCAGCTTTGTTTCTAAGCTGCCAACTGAAGCAAAAGAAAACATCGTTTACGACTGCTGGGTGGTGTTCTCGAGAGAGCTTGATAAAAAAGGCGTTACGCTAAAGCCTTTAGAAATGACACTAGAAAAGAACATGCCTATCGGTTCAGGTTTGGGTTCTAGTGCATGTTCAATCGTCGCGGCACTGGATGCGCTAAACCGTTTTCACGGTCAGCCCCTGAATGAAACTGAACTGCTTACTCTGATGGGTGAAATGGAAGGCAAGATTTCAGGTGGTATCCACTACGATAACGTTGCGCCATGTTACCTTGGTGGTGTGCAGCTCATGCTTGAAGAGCTAGGCATCATCAGCCAAGAAGTACCGTGTTTTGACGACTGGTACTGGGTAATGGCTTATCCGGGTATTAAGGTTTCAACGGCTGAAGCGAGAGAGATCCTACCATCTCAATATCGTCGTCAGGATATTATTGCTCATGGTCGTCACTTAGCGGGCTTTATCCACGCGTGTCATTCAGGTCAACCTGAACTGGCGGCGAAGATGATCAAAGACGTGATCGCTGAACCATATCGTGAGAAACTGCTTCCAGGGTTTGCTGATGCTCGTAAATACGCGCTGTCAGCTGGGGCACTGGCTACTGGTATTTCTGGTAGTGGTCCAACTCTATTTAGCATTTGCAAAGAACAAGATGTCGCCGAGCGTGTTGCACGCTGGTTAGAACAAAATTACGTACAAAATGAAGAAGGATTCGTTCACGTTTGTCGCCTAGATAAGCAGGGTTCGATCGTTACAGGAAGTGAGTTATGAAACTGTACAACATCAAAGAAAATGATGAACAAGTCTCTTTTGGCCAAGCCGTTCGTCAAGGCTTAGGCCGTAATCAAGGTCTATTTTTCCCATCTGAACTGCCAAAGTTTGATGATATCGATGCGCTGCTAGCAGAGGACTTTGTCCCTCGTAGCTCAAAGATTCTGTCAGCATTGATTGGTGATGAATTACCAAAAGAACAGATCGACCAAATGGTGGATGCAGCGTTCCAATTCCCTGCACCAATCAACCAAGTAAAAGACGGCGTTTACGCGCTTGAGCTTTTCCACGGTCCAACACTGGCGTTTAAAGATTTCGGTGGCCGCTTTATGGCTCAATCTTTAGCAGCTGTTTCTGATGGTGGTCAAATCACTATCTTAACGGCAACATCAGGTGATACTGGTGCGGCGGTTGCGCATGCTTTCTACGGCATGGAAGACATCAATGTTGTGATTCTTTACCCGAAAGGCAAGATCAGCCCACTGCAAGAGAAGCTGTTCTGTACGCTTGGCAAGAACATCCACACTGTGGCGATTGATGGTGACTTTGATGCGTGTCAGGCTCTAGTTAAAGACTCATTTGATGACGCTGAACTGCGTAAAGAGATCGGTCTTAATTCGGCAAACTCGATCAACATCAGCCGTTTAATGGCTCAGATCTGTTACTACTTTGAGGCGGCTTCTCAGCTGACTAAAGAGCAACGTGAAAACCTCGTTATCTCTGTACCAAGTGGTAACTTTGGTAACCTAACGGCTGGTCTATTGGCTAAAGCGCTAGGTCTACCTGTTAAGCGTTTTATCGCAGCAACTAACGAAAATGACACTGTTCCTCGTTACCTAGAAACAGGTCAATGGGATCCAAAACCGACTGTTGCGACAACATCGAACGCGATGGACGTAAGCCAACCAAACAACTGGCCTCGTATCGAAGAGCTTTGCCAACTGAAAGGTTGGGGCTTAGATACACTAGGCAAAGGTAAAGTATCTGACGAGCAGAGCGCTGAGTCAGTTCGCGACCTAAAAGCACAAGGTTACCTATGTGAACCACATGGTGCGATTGCTTACCGTCTACTGGAAGAGCAACTGCAAGAGAACGAAACTGGCTTGTTCCTGTGTACAGCACACCCAGCGAAATTCAAAGAAGTGGTTGATGACATCCTAGGTTCTGATATCGAACTGCCTGGCCCGCTAGCAAAACACGCGGCGATGGAATTGTTGTCTGAAGATCTTGATAACGATTTTGAAGCGCTAAAAGCTGTGCTTCGTCGAGTTCAACCGTAACGTCCATTTGTTTTTCGAACAAATAAAAACGGCGCTCAATGAGCGCCGTTTTTGTATTCTAATTTAAGCTCTAAAAATTATAGAGACTCAGTGAACGTACGTGCGATAACGTCACGTTGCTGTTCAGTTGTTAGAGAGTTGAAACGTACAGCGTAACCCGATACACGGATAGTTAGCTGTGGGTAGTTCTCTGGGTGAGCAACTGCGTCTTCTAGCGTTTCACGCTTAAGAACGTTAACGTTTAGGTGTTGACCACCTTCGATGCGTGGTGCTGCTTCGATTGCAACTTCACGGCTTTCGTACTCGCCTAGGTCTGCAGCTGAGATAACTTGGTCAGCTTCGAAACCTGCAGTAGCAACAACACAACGAGCTTCATTCTTCTCGCTATCTAGTAGCCAGATTGAGTTTAGTAGGTCATCGTTTGCTGCTTTAGTAATTTGAATACCTTGGATCATAACTATCTCCTAGTCCACTGAATGTGGTTTGATTATGGTGTTAACTTTCGATTTTTATTGAGCTGGGTAATATATACCTAATACTAGTAAGGTTAACATTGATTCAAGTCAAAAAACAACCAAAAACCATATTTTCACAAAGGTGATTATATTGAGGTAAATCAATAAAACCTTTGAAAACAAAGTAATTACAAAATATTTTAAAGTATAAAAAATATTTAACAGTCATATTTGTTGTAAGTTTACTACATTTATTGTGTTTTTATTGAACTACAACCGATACGACCCTTTATTTATTAAGCATTCTGAAAGTGTAAAGTGATTTAATGACAAACAATAATTCATCCTCAAAACCGGAAACAAATATTAAGTTTATTGGCGCTCATGTCTCGGCTGCTGGTGGAGTTGATCAGGCGCCTATGCGTGCACGTGAAATAGGTGCCAATGCGTTTGCACTGTTTACCAAGAACCAGAGACAGTGGGCGGCAAAACCACTAGAAGCGAAAACCATTAGTGCCTTTAAAGCCAATTGCAAAATGTTGGGCTACGGTGCTGAGCACATTCTTCCTCATGACTCCTACCTGATTAACCTAGGAGCGCCAGAAGAAGAGAAGCTAGAGAAATCACGCGCGGCTTTTATTGATGAAATGGAGCGTTGTAATCAACTTGGACTAACGCTTTTGAATTTTCATCCTGGGAGTCATTTAAAGAAAATCTCAGAAAGCGAATGTTTGGCGAAGATCGCTGAATCGATCAACCTAGCTCATCAAGCGGTACCTGACGTAATCGCAGTGATCGAGAATACGTCTGGGCAGGGCACTAATCTGGGTTGGAAGTTTGAACATCTAGCCGAGATTATCGAGCAGGTAGAAGATAAGTCACGTGTGGGTGTGTGCTTAGACACCTGCCATACGTTTACTGCTGGCTATGACTTACGTACAAAAGAGGCGTGTGAGCATACTTTTGCTGAGTTCGACCGCATCGTGGGTATGCACTATCTAAGAGCAATGCACATCAATGATTCAAAAGCTGAGTTCGCGAGCCGAGTCGATCGACACCATTCTTTAGGAAAAGGCGAAATTGGCTGGGATTGTTTTGAGTATATTGCCTCTGATTCTCGCTTTAATGGTATCCCTCTTATCTTGGAAACCATTGATTCGACGATCTGGAAAGAGGAAATTCAACAACTTAGAATGTTTCATCGCTCAGCAACGCTAGC
This sequence comes from Vibrio sp. 10N.261.55.C5, assembly GCF_041470505.1. NCBI lineage: Bacteria > Pseudomonadati > Pseudomonadota > Gammaproteobacteria > Vibrionales > Vibrionaceae > Vibrio > Vibrio sp. 10N.261.55.C5. Next base: position 67,453 of record NZ_JBFRMS010000016.1, on the reverse strand, counting down.
GAGCGAACAAGCGTAATAATAGAGGGGGAAATTTATTTCCGTCTATTTCTAAAAATTGGCACCTTTCTTTCATAGTATTAAAGTGAATATGTAGTTCACGATGTCTTAGAGGAGGTGCCTTTATGTATTCAATCACCCAAACTTCAACTATTGCTGTCGCACGCCGTTTACCTACACCAAACCGTCACGTGCATAACCACGGCCACCATCGTACACAGCAGAAAAGTGGTTAATCGAGATAAGCACAACTTGAACTGATTATTATGATTCATCAACAAGTGAACCCTACACATCATGTTTATTGATAGCTGTATGAGGTATAACTAGAGCCTTATTTAGGACAGTTAGCCGATACAGCTATTTTTTTGTCTGGCGAAAGCCGCTAGAAACCTTGATGATTGGGAAGTAAAACGATGAGCGCACCAAAGACTTGGGAATCCATTATTAATGATGAACGTGATAAAGAGTACTTTCAGAGTGTCCTCGCGTTTGTTGAACAGCAACGTAATAGTGGTAAAACCGTCTACCCGCCACAAGAACAGGTGTTCAGTGCCTTTGATATGACGCCTTTCGAATCCGTGCGAGTGGTTATCTTAGGGCAAGATCCTTATCACGGTGCTAACCAAGCTCACGGCTTAGCATTCTCAGTGCTTCCTGGTGTGAAAATCCCACCTTCTCTACGCAATATGTACAAAGAGCTTGCACAAGATATAGAGGGCTTTGAGATTCCTAGTCATGGTTATCTCGATTCTTGGGCATCGCAAGGGGTGTTGATGTTGAACACAGTCCTTACAGTCGAAGAGGCAAAAGCACACTCACATGCTAAGTGTGGCTGGGAAACCTTTACCGATGCCATTATTGCTGAGCTCAATCAGCGCTCTGAACCGATCATCTTTTTGTTGTGGGGCGCACACGCCCAGAAGAAAGGTCAAGCGATTGATGACGACAAGCATCATGTGTTGGTTGCACCTCACCCATCGCCATTATCGGCACGCCGTGGATTCTTCGGTTGTCAGCATTTCTCTACAACCAACAAGCTGCTTTCTTCTATGGATCAACAACCTATTGACTGGCGTTTACCAACAGAAGTGTAGGTTGGTGGTTTTCTGAGCAGGGTCAAATCATAAATCAGCATATTCGTATACACTTATAAATAGTAGGTGTAATGGAGTGCAATACTATGATGATTGAAAGGATAAGACGAGAGCATGGCTATATGGCTCGTTTACTCGCGATACTCAACAGTAAGTTAGAGTTTCTGAAACAGGAGCGAGAAATAAACTATAGCCTGATCGCAGAGGTGGTTCATTACCTTATGAACCATTCAGACAAAGTGCATCACCCTAAAGAAGACGTCATTTATCGCTACTATCTTAAGCAATATGGCAGCGAGCAAGCGATTGAAGACTTGGAGTTAGAGCATCAATTGCTTTCTGAGAAAACGGCGGACTTTTTAGGTTTGGTCGATATGATCCTTCAAGATGCGGTGGTTCCTCAGCAAGTCTTTATTGAGCAGCTTGAAGCGTTTGTTAAGGCTCAGCGAAAGCACATGGAATATGAAGAGAAGCATGTGCTACCCATGATTGTTGAGGCGTTCACGGTGAAAGATTGGCAAGAAGTGGAGTCTCAATGGCTTCAACCGGAAGATGACCCTGTTTTTGGAGAGACCATCGCCGATCAATATCGCCAACTCGCGGCTCGGGTTCGACAAAATGAACAAGAGTGTGTTTAGCCCGTTGTAATGTTGAGGTGCACCTATTTTAGGTGTCCTCTATATTAGAGGGTTGGTTTCCAAATGGCGCTTTGAGCGGATTAACTACCTCAAAAAATAAAAAAGGCACCTATATAGGTGACTTTTGCTATCTGATTTCTTATCGTGCTGATTAAAGTTTTATATCGTCAAGGCTAAAATCAAGACCTAGGTTCATCTCTCTCAGCTCTTTCTCAAGCTGCCTACGATCGTTGATGGCTTCGATTTCACGCCACTTACGCTTGAGTGGTTTCGAGCGTGATTTTTGAGTTACACGAGGCATTTCTAGTTCTGATACTTCATCGAATTGAAAGCTATCCATAAGCCATATCTCCTTCCGTGGGACTAGTTCTTACGAACCAATAAATATCATATTTAGGTTCACAATAACTTTGATTTGTTTCTCATTTGTTTCAAATCCATGAAGCTTTTGTTCTATTTTCTTATGCATGCTCACACATTGTGAGAATTATTATGTATAAAAAACAGGCAAACAAACCTAAGTAAACGATTAAATTGGGGGTTATTGAATGTTAATTCATTGTGCGAATGGAATAGCGTTTTGACTACAATGCATTGAAGTGCACATGGTACCGTGCGGTATAGGGATCTCATTGGCCTAGAAAAAAACGAAGATCTTCACTATACCTTGTAAAACCTAGGCTGACGTCATTTTTATAGGATGGTGTTCTTGTTGGGGTAGTGCCGTGGCTGTTGTTGATATTATGTCCCGATAATGTGACTTTTATTGGGCTGCATTGTTGAAAGTTGTGTTAACAAAAGGTGTGTTATTAGTGAAATGTCATTTTAATATAAGTGTATTTGCATATTGATTTTTAGGCCGTCTCGCTGCATTATCCGCCCGTCAAAAAATACACTGATACGTAAAATGGATGCATGAAGCGACATTTACAGTCTCAATCGCCGCAAGAATATAACAAGAGTGCCGACACAACATTGACAGAGGCATAGGCGATTAAGAGGAAGGCTAGGAAGCATGATCGGTGCTTAAACTCAATTACGAGGTTCACGTGACAGACTTAATCAATTTGATGAACGATCTCCTTTGGGGATCTATCTTAGTTTACTTACTGGTTGGTGTGGGTATCTACTTCACTGTACGACTAGGCTTCATTCAATTCCGCCATTTCGGCCACATGTTCTCTGTTCTTAGAAACAGCCGTAAAGCAGACAGTGCTGGTATCTCTTCTTTCCAAGCTCTTTGTACTAGTCTCGCTGCTCGTGTAGGTACGGGTAACATGGCAGGTGTTGCTGTAGCACTAACCGCTGGTGGCCCTGGTGCTATCTTCTGGATGTGGCTAATCGCAATGCTAGGTATGGCAACATCGTTTGCAGAAAGCACACTGGCACAGCTATACAAAACGCGTGATAACGACGGTAACTACCGCGGCGGCCCTGCATACTACATGGAGAAAGGCCTAGGCATGCGTTGGATGGGGGTTCTATTCTCTATCTTCCTCATCATTGCATTTGGTCTTGTATTCAACGCGGTTCAAGCGAACGCGATTGCAAGCGCAATGAATACGGCATTCGACCTTGAGCGTAGCTACGTTGGTGTTGGTATCGTAATCATCTCTGCGTTCGTTATCTTCGGTGGTATCCGTAAGATTGCACGCACAGCAGAAATCATCGTTCCAATCATGGCATTGGCTTACCTAGCGATCGCTATGTACGTGATGTTCGCGAACATCGAGAAAGTGCCTGAAGTACTGGCTCTTATCTTCAAGAGTGCATTCGGTCTGCAAGAAGCAGCAGCGGGTGGCCTAGGTTACGCAATCGCACAAGCGATGATTAACGGCATCAAACGTGGTTTGTTCTCGAACGAAGCGGGTATGGGTTCTGCGCCAAACGCAGCAGCTTCTGCTACGCCTTACCCACCGCACCCAGCATCACAAGGTTACGTGCAAATGCTAGGCGTGTTCATGGATACCATTGTTATCTGTTCAGCAACAGTCGCAATCATCCTGATGTCTGGTGAGTATGTACCACACGGTGAAGTAACGGGTATCGAACTAACGCAACGTGCACTAACAGCACAAGTGGGCGAATGGGGCGGCATTTTTGTAGCGGTAGCGATTTTCTTCTTCGCTTTCACTTCAATCATTGCAAACTACTCGTACGCTGAAACGAACCTTATCTTCCTTGAGCACAACAACAAGAAGGGCCTAGTGCTGTTCCGTATCGTTGTTCTGGGTATGGTTATGTTCGGTTCTCTAGCGACGTTACCAACGGTATGGGCACTGGCTGACGTATCGATGGGCCTAATGGCGATTGTTAACTTGGTGGCGATTATCCTGCTATCAGGCATCGTGATTAAGCTAGCGAAAGACTACAACCGCCAACTAGACGCGGGTAAAGTACCAACATTCGATTCGAATGACTTCCCAGAGCTTAAGTCTCAGCTGGAAGACGGTATTTGGGACAACAACAAGAAGTAATCTTGTTGGAGCGATAAACGGCTCATCCTAAAGTGATTAGAAAGGCTAAGGTTTCGACCTTAGCCTTTTTGTTTGCCTGTCATTTGTCTCATTCTGTCTATCGAAGCTCATTCTCCCTATCGAAGTAATAGGAAGAGTCATAAAGACAAGTTGATGTTTTTTCTATACTCTAGCAGCATCCAGTTAGATAACCGATTAGGGTAAAGTTATGTTAGTTGTCGTTTCTCCAGCCAAAACACTTGATTACGAATCACCATTAGCGACGGAACGCTTTAGTCAGCCTGAGTTTGTTGAACACTCTGCTGAGCTGATTGAAGAGTGCCGCAAACTGACGCCAGTAGATATTTCTGCACTGATGAAAGTCAGCGATAAAATCGCAGGGTTGAACGTAGCGCGCTTTGAGCAGTGGAGCGAGACCTTTACCCAAGACAACGCACGCCAAGCAATCCTAGCCTTTAAAGGCGATGTATACACTGGCCTAGACGCTGAAACGCTATCGGATGAAGATTTTGACTACGCACAAGACCACCTGCGCATGCTTTCTGGGTTATATGGCTTGCTTAAGCCATTAGATTTGATGCAGCCATACCGCCTAGAGATGGGTACACGCTTAGCCAATGCTCGTGGTACTAACTTGTACCAGTTCTGGGGCAATATCATCACAGACAAGCTGAATGAAGCGTTGAATGCTCAAGGCGACAATGTGTTGATCAACTTGGCGTCTAACGAATACTTTAAAGCCGTGAAGCCGAAGAACTTGGATGGCCAAGTGATTACCCCTGTATTCAAAGACTGCAAGAACGGTCAGTACAAGGTGATCAGTTTCTACGCGAAGAAAGCGCGTGGCATGATGGCTCGCTACATCATCGAGAACAAGATCGACTCGGTTGAGGCGCTGACCCAGTTTGATACGGCGGGCTACTACTTCGTTGAAGAAGAGTCGAACGCGAAAGAGCTTGTCTTTAAGCGCGAAGAGCAAAACTAGTAGTCCTTGGCTAACGAGTAGCTCTCGGTTTTAGCCTGATAACAGACCAGATAGAGAAAAGCCCCATGCAGCGAACTGCATGGGGCTTTTTTATTGAATCGTTGAAGCTGGTAGATTACTTCTTCTTTGCTGCTTTCTTTTTCTTCGCGATTTTTTTCTTCTTCGCGATTTTTTGTTTCTCTACCGCTTTCTTATCTTCTTTCTTCGGCTTCTTCTTCTTAGTCACGGCCGCTTTCTTATGCGTAGGGCGCATGCCTTCGATGAAGCGTTCTTTGATTGGTTCGTCTGTGTAACGAGCCACACGCTCAATCATTAGTTGATCGTGCGCTTCAATGATAGAAACCGCGTTACCTTTTTTACCAGCACGAGCCGTACGGCCAATACGGTGTAGGTATACGTCAGCAGTACGTGGCATGTCGTAGTTGATTACGTGGCTTACGTCTGGAAGGTCGATACCACGAGCAGCAACGTCAGTCGCTAGTAGTACGTTTACAGAGCCGTCACGGAAACGAGCAATCGCGTTGTTACGACGATCTTGAGGCATTTCACCTTGGATCCACGCACATGGAATTTGTGCGCTTTCAAGTTGAGCTCGTAGATCACCTAGACGATCACGAGTCTTCAAGAATACGATGCTGCGCTCAGCTTGCTCTGTGATGACGTGCTTTAGGATGTTCAGCTTGTGCTCTGCTGTGTCTGCACGGTGGTACCACTGAGTGATCTTCTTACGCTCACGAAGTGATGATTTCGCATCGATCTCCGCTGGGTTTTTCAGTAGATCTTCAGTGAAGCCTTCAATGCCTTTACCTTCTAGCGTTGCTGAGAACAGTAAAGTTTGTTTACGCCAGCGACACTCTGCAGACAGACGGTCAACAACAGGACCAAAGCCCATGTCTAGCATGCGGTCGGCTTCATCTAGAACCAGCCATTCAATCGCACGACAGTCAAAACGCTCGCCTTCAATGTATTCCATCAAACGGCCAGGTGTTGCTACTACGATATCTTGAGTGGTACTTAAGATATCTGCGTGCTCTTGGTACATAACACCGCCCGTGATCGTGAAGATATTTAGGCTGGTGTATTTAGCAAGCTCACGTGCTTGTTCGGTGATCTGCATTGCTAGCTCACGCGTTGGCGTCAGGATAAGCATACGTGCAGGGCCAGATTTTTTACGTGGGAAATCCAGTAGGTATTGCAGTGCTGGCAATACAAATGATGCTGTTTTACCAGTACCTGTTGGCGCAGAAGCCAAAACGTCTCTTCCATCTAACGCTTGTGGGATTGCTTCAGCTTGTATCTGTGTTGGACGTTCGTAGCCCATTTCGTCAATTGCTTTAAGCAGCTCTTGGTTTAGATCGAGTTCTGCAAAGGTTCTGATCACTGTTGTTTCTCCACAAGCAATAAATGTTTCTGCCTCAAAAAGCAGACGATAAAAAAGAGTAGTCGGACATTATAGAAGCATTAGTGATTAGGATCACATGGTATTTGCTACATCTTGAGATAAAAATCTTTAGTGAGCGCAATAAATGCTTCGCTATAACCACCTTGATGGTGAATTGTAAGCGATTCACGCTGCAAATCTTGCTCGCAAGCAGGATCTTTAGATAACTCGAATAAAATTCGGCTAGCTGGCTTTTTATCTGTTGTTTTTACATCAAGGCGTTTTGCTAGATACCAACCACATTGCTCGGCAAGCTTGATAAAACCTTCCCCCTCAGGCGTCGGTAGGATGAAACTGGCAGTCGCGGCGTCGGTTGTTATCTCGAAACAACGCTGGGCAAGCGCTAAATGATCCAAGCTGTCGGTGTGCCTGGCGGTGGCTCTTTGGCTTTGCTGCGCCTGTTCTCCAGAGTTGAAGTAGGGTGGGTTACAGATGATCGCATCAAACCTTTGTGGAAAGTCGGCTGTTAACACGCTGCCGTGATCAAGGGAGATACGATTTTGCCAAGGCGACTGCTCAATATTGACAGTGGCAGCATCAATAGCGTGTTGATCAATATCTATCGCAGAGATTGAAGCATCTTCAAAACGCTGCGCAGCCATCAAAGCCAGCAGACCTGTCCCGGTTCCAATATCGAGTACACATGATCTTTGTGGCAGGCTTACCCAAGCGCCAAGTAATACGCCATCGGTACTGACGGGCATACCGCTTTTCCCGCCGTAAATTGAGAATTGCTTAAAATTGAAGCTTTTAGTTTGCACTGTTTTGTCTTTCATTAATGTTCTGAGTATCGAGATATTTTAAGTGATTAGCTCTAATGTTAACCGCTTGTATGAATCAATGTTCTGCTTGGAAGAATATTGTTGTGCATTATGGTTAGTTTATAATTGTGGCTATTTTTCTATAGCTAGTGGAATCCACTGCTTTTTGTTCTCATATGCAAATTTATATGGTGTTTTTGTGTGGTGACTTGCAGCTAGCCAGTTGTTTCGTCATTATGCGCGACTATTTTATAGATTGATTGGCAGCTTTGAGCTGTAACATTCATGTAAGCACAACATAAATTCATAAATATAATTAAGGATTATCTGTGAAACAGAGTCTAAAACTAACAGATATAATGGCATTGGGCTTTATGCTTTTTGCGTTTTTCTTGGGTGCGGGTAACATCATCTTCCCACCTCTAGCTGGCCAATTAGCCGGTGATCACTTCCTTCCAGCGATGTCTGGTTTTCTGCTGACTGCCGTTGGTCTGCCCTTAATCACTATCGTCGCGGTCGCAGTGGCTGGTGGCTCTTGGGGTCACTTAACTAAAGATCTTCCTAAGAAAGCAGCAACCATCATGGCTGTACTGATCTTTATCATTATCGGTCCTGCATTTGCTGCACCGCGTACTGGCCTTGTTGCCTATGAGATGGCGGTGAAACCGTTCTTCATCGATGCCTCTCAAGCTCACCTAACTCTCTTTTCGATTGCATTTTTTGCAGTAGCGATGTTCTTCTCATGGTCGCAAGGTAAGCTTATTGACGTCATTGGTAAGGTGCTAACACCTGCACTGTTCGTTGGTTTGGTTGTGCTGGCGATTGCTGTATTCGTTAACCCTCAAGGCGATATTCTTGCGGCTCACGGTGAGTACATCACTCAACCACTAACCAAAGGTTTCCTTGAAGGCTACAACACCATGGATACTTTTGCTTCTTTGATGTTTGGTATGCTGATTGTTGATGCGATTCGTAGCAAGGGCATTACTGACCGTGCAGCGACGACTAAGTACCTAATTAGCGCGGGTTGTATTGCCGCAGCGGGTCTGGCGTTTGTTTACATCTCTCTATTTTTCCTAGGCGCAACAAGTGCAACAGTCGCAGCTGGTGCAGACAATGGCGGTGCTATTTTAAGCCTATACGTTCAATCGTTGTTTGGTCCTTCTGGTCAGCTAGTGCTTTCTGTGATCGTACTATTAGCATGTCTAACTACGGCGATTGGTCTTGTGTCAGCATGTTCTGATTACTTCAGCTCGCTAACGCCTCTGTCTTACAAGACTTGGGTAATCATCAATGGTGTAGCTTGTGCAACCGTTGCGAACGTTGGTCTTTCTCAACTGATTTCTCTGTCTGTTCCAGTACTGTTTGCACTGTACCCAGTCGCTATCGCGTTGGTTGCTCTGACATTCTTACGTAGCCGTTTCCCTAATCCAAAAGCGGCTTACCGCGTAGTGGTATTAGTGTCACTGCTGTTTGCTCTTATTGATGGCGCTAAAGTAGCGGGTGTAGACGTGTCTGCACTTAAGATGCTGCCACTGTTTGAGATCGGTATGGGTTGGTTGCTTCCAACAACGGCTGCAATCATCTGTATGTTCTTTGTTGGCAAGTCAACAGAACAAGAGATGGCTGAAGAGACTGTTTAATCTTCCGTTGAGATTAGATTGTCCTTCGAGATGAAATAGAAAAGGCCTCATTACTTCGCAGTAATGAGGCCTTTTTGTATTCTGTGGTCTTATTATATCCAGCTAGTTACTTGGTTAGCTACTTAGCCGGGAGTACTTCTGTTTGGTTATAGCTTTTCGCTGTACTCAACCAGTACTTGCTCAACCCAGCTTGCGATACGGTTGTCGCTTAGCTCGTATTGTGAATCTTCATCAAGCGCCAAACCAACGAATTGAGATTTGTCTTCGGTTAACGCTTTAGACGCTTCGAACTCGTAGCTGTCATCGTTTGGCCAGAAGCCAACAAACTCTGCACCCGCGGTTTTCAGTTCATCATGCAATAGACCCATCGCATCTAGGAACCATTCGCCGTAGCCTTCTTGGTCACCCAAACCAAACAGAGCCACAACCTTGCCTTTCATAGGCGTGGTTGCGATGTCTTCCCACAGTTCATTCCAATCTTCTTGGATTTCACCGAAGTCCCAAGTCGAGATGCCCAGCAATAAAAGGTCGTAGTCCGCCATCAATGAAAGAGGGCTTTCTTTCACGTTATGGATATCAACTAGGTCTTCACCAATAATGCCGCGAATTTTCTCTGCTGCCATTTCTGTGTAGCAGGTGGTTGAGCCGTAAAATAATCCAATTTTCATAGCAAACGTTCGATTTTAATTTCAGATGGCGAATTCTAACCATAAATCGACTTCGATTGCAGCGATTATCCGCTCAAGTCGTAATTTTTATGGCATTCATATTTGCTCTGGCATACTCTCAAAACAGTTTCCAATATTGTGAGTAACACTATGCAGTCGCCTCAAGGGCAGAGCGCAGACCACGGTCTCGTTGAGCAGTTTTTAGATGCTATGTGGATGGAGCGAGGATTATCGGAGAATACGCTTGTCTCGTACCGTACCGATTTGTCCAAGTTATTAGCGTGGATGGAAAAGAACAATTACCGCCTCGACTTCATTAGCCTTTCAGGTTTACAGGATTATCAAGGCTGGTTAGCCGACGCCGATTTTAAGCAGACCTCTCGTGCCCGTATGTTGTCGGCGATTCGTCGCTTGTTCCAATATTTGCACCGCGAGAAAATCAGAGGCGATGATCCAAGTGCCTTGTTGATCAGCCCGAAGCTGCCGCAACGCTTGCCGAAAGATTTGAGTGAAGAGCAGGTTGATGCTTTGCTCGATGCGCCAGATCCGAACGATCCGATTGAGCTTCGCGATAAGGCGATGCTTGAGTTACTCTATGCAACCGGTTTGCGTGTGACAGAACTGGTTAGCTTGACGATGGAAAACATCAGCCTAAGACAGGGCGTGGTGCGTGTTATTGGTAAGGGTGGCAAAGAGCGCTTAGTACCAATGGGCGAAAATGCGGTGGATTGGATAGAGACTTTTATTGAACAAGGTCGTCCACATCTACTTGGCGAAAACAGTTCTGATGTGGTTTTTCCGAGTAAACGCGCCAAGCAAATGACCCGTCAGACGTTCTGGTATCGTATTAAGCACTACTCGGTCGTCGCTGGGATCGATACAGAGCTGTTGTCACCACACGTATTGAGACACGCTTTTGCGACGCATTTACTGAACTATGGCGCAGATCTCAGGGTCGTACAGATGTTACTTGGGCATAGTGACTTATCGACAACCCAAATTTATACTCACGTGGCGACTGAAAGGCTCAAGCAAATTCATGCGCAGCATCACCCACGTGCTTAAATCCATTTATTTTTAAGGTGAACTTAATGAGCGTATTACGCCGTCTTCCTCTACTAGCGCTTCCTCTTATGATTACTGCATGTAATGCATCAGAAGCGAAAGTAGAAACAACATCAACAGCCGTAGAAGCTGCTCCAGCTCAAGCTATTGATACAGCTGCGTTAACTAAGCGTTTTGAAAAAATCGGTATTAAGGTCGATAAGATTGTGCCTTCGGATATCGATGGTCTTTTAGAAGTTCAAACCAACAGCGGCATTATCTTTTCTTCTCCAGAGGGCGATCACTTTCTAGCCGGTACACTTTACTCTTTGGATGAAAACGGAAAGTTCAGTGATGTTTTGGCTGAGCGTCAAGCTCCGCTGAATGCTGAAAAAGTGGCAGCGATGTCGGATACGGTTATTGAATACAAAGCCGATAACGAAAAGTATGTTGTGACGGTATTTACTGACATTACGTGCGGCTACTGTGTTCGTCTGCACAGCCAAATGCAAGGCTACAACGATTTGGGTATCACCGTTCGTTACATGGCTTACCCACGCCAAGGTGCGACAGGGCAAGTTGCCGATCAAATGGCAGCAATCTGGGCGTCAGATGATCCAAAAACAGCGATGCATGACGCTAAAGTAAACCGTCAAATGCCAGCGTCTGGTAAAGACCTAGCAGAGCAAAGGCAGATCATTGCTAAACAATACCAATTAGGTCGTGAGCTTGGCATCAATGGCACACCGGCTATCGTGCTAGCAAGTGGTGAGTTGGTGAGTGGTTACTTACCGCCAGCACAACTTCTTCAACGTTTAGAGCAATAATCTCGTTTTCTGTATTGCCAATTTATCCCCCATGTTTTTGATTTAAGGAGTGGCCTGATTGATATCGGGCCCATTTTTATATGATAGAGATCCAACGCCGTCCTGAGGTCGACATTTCAGTCTTACCTGCTCACTTACCTGACTTGTTAAAGCGCATTTATGTGAGTCGTGGAATCGACAGTGCCGACCAACTAGAGACAGCAGCGAAAGGCTTGCACTCTTATCAAAAACTGGGCGGCATTGATGCTGCGGTTGAGCTGTTGTTCAAAGCGATTCAGCAGCAAAAACGCATCATCATTGTTGGTGACTTTGATGCCGATGGCGCGACCAGCTCGGCGCTGTCTGTTTTAGCGTTACGTATGCTCGGCAGCTCTAACGTCGACTATCTGGTACCAAACCGTTTTGAAGATGGTTATGGCTTGAGCCCTGAGGTTGTTGAACAGGCAATCGAGCTTGGTGCTGAAGTGATCATGACGGTCGACAACGGTGTATCTTCAATTGAAGGTGTTCGCTTTGCTAAAGAGAAAGGGCTAGAGGTTCTGGTTACCGATCATCACTTGCCGGGCAATGAACTGCCAATGGTCGATGCTATGGTTAACCCAAACCTTGAAAGTTGTGCTTTTCCTTCGAAAGCCCTAGCGGGGGTTGGTGTCGCTTTTTACCTGATGATGGCATTGTGTGTTCACATGCGTAAATTGGGTTGGTTTGCAGAGCGCGGCATGACAGAACCTAAGTTGATGGAACTGATTGACCTTGTGGCGCTGGGTACGGTTGCCGACGTGGTTCCACTCGATGAAAACAACCGAATTTTAGTTCATCAAGGTTTGCAACGTATTCGTGCGGGTAAAGCTCGTCCGGGCATTCAAGCCTTGATCGAAATTGCTAAGCGAGACGCTAAGCGTTTGGTGGCGTCTGACTTTGGCTTTGCTCTTGGTCCTCGTATCAATGCAGCTGGTCGATTAGACGACATGTCTTTTGGTGTTGAGCTGCTAATGAGTAACAACATCCATGCGGCTCGTCGAATGGCGAGTGAGTTAGATGGCTTGAACCAAACACGTAAAGAGATCGAAGAGGGTATGAAGCAAGAAGCGATGGCTTTTTGTGAGCGCCTTGAATTTGGTAAAGACGACCTACCTTCTGGCTTAGCCCTGTTCCAACGTGATTGGCACCAAGGTGTGATTGGTATTTTGGCTTCGCGTATCAAAGACAAATACCACCGCCCAGTGATTGCGTTTGCAGATGGCGGCGAAGGCAGTATCAAAGGTTCATGTCGTTCAATTCCGGGTCTGCACATGCGTGATGCATTGGACCGAATTGATACTCAAAACCCTGGCTTGATTCTTAAATTTGGTGGCCACGCAATGGCGGCTGGTTTAACCATCATGGAAAAGGACTTTGAACGCTTCAGCAAGCTGTTCAATGATGTGGTGAAGTATGAACTTGGAGAAACAGCACTGAAGGGCATTATCTTGTCTGATGGTGAGCTGTTACCAGAAGAGTTCTCGATGCACACCGCTGAAACGCTGCGTTCAGGTGGCCCGTGGGGACAAGCTTTCCCTGAGCCAATCTTCGATGGTGAGTTTAAAGTGCTGCACCAAAAGCTGGTGGGTGAAAAGCACCTTAAGCTGATGCTTGAGCCGCTCTACAAAGGCCACCCAACCAATGTGATGATTGACGGTATTGCCTTTAACGTCGACCTACGTCGCTGGCCTGATGCATCAGTAAAAACCGTTCATCTTGCATTTAAGCTCGATATCAACGAATTTCGCGGCAACCAATCGTTGCAGCTGATGATTGATCATATCGAAGCCAAATAGTGATTTTGGGCTCAATAATGCTCATCATATAGTGCCAAATTCAACAAGCTCTGTTCAAAAACAGGGCTTGTTTTCCTTCCTGCCCTTACAAAATTTACGTGTTTTTTATGCCTGTCAATTTTATATCCCATTAAGTTGTTGAATCTTGGTTCACCACTCTAAAAAATTCTGTATCTCCGTCACACTTTTGAGTACAATTCTTCGGTTAAATTCTACTCATAAATGATGAGCTAAAATGTTTGAAATCAATCCTATAAAAAACCGTCTGCAGGATGTGTCTGAGCGCACAAATATCCTGAGGGGGTATCTTTGACTATGACGCTAAGAAAGAGCGTCTAGAAGAAGTAAACGCAGAATTAGAACAACCGGATGTATGGAACGAACCTGAGCGTGCTCAAGCGCTAGGTAAAGAACGTTCTGCATTGGAAGCGGTAGTAGAAACGATCGACCAACTTGACCAAGGTGTTGAGGATGTTGATGGCCTATTAGAGCTTGCGGTTGAAGAAGAAGATCAAGAAACGTTCGATGAAATTGAACCAGAACTGGCCGAGCTTGAAGCTAAGCTAGAGAAGCTGGAATTCCGTCGTATGTTCTCTGGTGATCACGATGCATCAGATTGCTACATCGATTTACAGTCAGGTTCGGGCGGTACAGAAGCTCAAGACTGGACTTCAATGATGTTGCGCATGTACTTACGTTGGGCAGATTCGAAAGGCTTCAAGACTGAAGTTATCGAAGTGTCGGATGGCGATGTTGCTGGCCTTAAAGGCGCAACGGTACGTATTTCTGGTGAGTATGCTTACGGTTGGTTACGCACAGAGACTGGTGTTCACCGTCTAGTTCGTAAGTCACCATTTGATTCAAGTGGTCGTCGTCATACTTCATTTGCATCTGCGTTTATCTATCCTGAGATTGATGACAACATTACGATCGACATTAATCCTTCTGACCTACGTATTGACGTATACCGTGCCTCTGGCGCTGGTGGTCAGCACGTAAACACCACGGAATCAGCGGTACGTATTACTCACGTTCCGACTAACACTGTGGTTCAGTGTCAGAATGACCGTTCGCAGCATAAGAACAAAGATCAAGCGATGAAGCAGCTACGTGCTAAGCTTTTTGAACTTGAGATTCAAAAACAAAATGCTGAAAAACAAGCGAGCGAAGAGACGAAATCAGACATCGGTTGGGGCAGTCAAATCCGCTCTTACGTGCTGGATGATTCTCGTATCAAAGATTTACGCACCGGCATCGAAAACCGTAATACTCAAGCGGTTCTTGACGGTGACTTAGACAAGTTTATTGAAGCTAGCCTGAAATCAGGTCTGTAAGCTTTATCAACTATTAAGCTTTACCAATAATATTGGTAAAAATGCCTATATTTGCAAAAATATAGCGGTCCAAATTTTAAAAGCAGGGTACATCTCTAATGACTGATGCTGTTCAAAACGAAAACGCACAAGAAGCTTCTTCACCTGAAGAGAACAAACTAATCGCTGAGCGCCGCAGCAAGCTGGATCACATCCGCCAAAACTGCAAAGCTAACGGTCACCCAAATGACTTCCGTCGTGAGCACCTAGCTGGCGATCTTCAAGCGGAATTCGGTGAGAAGACTAAGGAAGAGCTAGAAGAGCTTAACCACATCGTTGCGATCGCTGGTCGTGTTATGGCGAAGCGTGGTCCATTCCTTGCGATTCAAGAAACTTCTGGTCGTATCCAAGCATACGCAGCGAAAGACGTTCAAAAAGTACTGAAAGAGAAGTACCAAGGCCTAGATATCGGTGACATCATCGGTGTTAAAGGTGCGCTTCACAAATCAGGTAAAGGCGACCTTTACGTGAACATGGAAGAGTTTGAATTGCTGACTAAAGCACTTCGTCCTCTACCAGAGAAGTTCCACGGTCTAACTGACCAAGAGATGCGTTACCGTCAGCGTTACGTTGACCTAATCGTGAACGAAGACTCTCGTAACACATTCATCGTGCGTTCGAAGCTTGTGTCTTCAATCCGTAACTTCATGAGCTCAAAAGGCTACCTAGAAGTTGAAACGCCAATGATGCACGTGATCCCAGGCGGTGCAACAGCACGTCCATTCATCACTCATCACAACGCACTAGACATCGACATGTACCTACGTGTTGCACCTGAGCTTTACCTTAAGCGTCTAGTGGTTGGTGGTTTTGACCGTGTATTCGAGATCAACCGTAACTTCCGTAACGAAGGTCTTTCTCCACGTCACAACCCAGAATTCACAATGATGGAATTCTACCAAGCGTACTCTGACTACAAAGATCTAATGGATCTAACGGAAGAGATGCTAAGCACAGCAGCAATGGACGTTCTTGGTTCTACTTCTATGCCTTACGGTGAGGAAACAGTTGAGTTCGGTGGCACTTACGCTCGCATGAGCATGTTCGATGCAATCAAACACTACACTCCTGAAAATGCAAACATTCAAGCTTTGACTGAAGATGATCTTCAGAACAGAGAATTGATGGTTAAAATTGCAGAAGAAGTAGGTCTGTACGTTGAGAAGTTTTGGACGTGTGGTCAGCTTCTTGAAGAGATCTTTGGTGAAACGGCTGAGCCTCAGCTAATTCAACCAACGTTCATCACTGGCTACCCAGCGGACATCTCTCCTCTAGCACGTCGTAGCGATGACAACCCATTCTTCACAGACCGTTTTGAGTTCTTCATCGGTGGCCGTGAAGTCGCGAACGGTTTCTCTGAGCTTAACGATGCACAAGATCAAGACGAACGTTTCAAAGCGCAAGTTAACGCGAAAGACGCGGGTGATGATGAAGCTATGTACTACGATGCAGACTACATTACAGCACTAGAGCACGGCCTACCGCCAACAGCGGGTCAAGGTATCGGTATCGACCGTCTAGCGATGCTATTTACAAACACGCACACAATTCGTGATGTGATTTTGTTCCCGGCAATGCGCCCACAAGCGTAATTTTCGCTTACGGTTTGTAACAAACGCGTTAATTGAAAAGCCACCTTCGGGTGGCTTTTCTGCTTTTATGACTTTAAAACCTTGCTTGCACCGCACTCTTGATTCGAAAAATCACTATTTCTGACATAGTCTTACTATTGAGACGAAAAATCTAAGATAGTCTCATTATTATACGCCTCGGCGCTGAATACGATCTCGTGGCATTTTGTAGAGTTATCAGCATTAAACTCGTATTAGTCTGATTTAAATAAAAATAGAATAAGGAAGAAGGATGGGAACTCAATTTAAGATGGATTCCTTACCAGGTTCTCTTATCGTGGTTGGTGGTGCGTACGAACCCTGGTTATCAGTGTTAGAACAAGTGGGTTGGCAGTGTACCCAGTGTGCAGATCTACGAAAAGCCGATGCCTTGATTGCTGACATTGGTCCATGTATCGGTATTGTTGATCTTAGCCATGATGAGTTTAGTCTTAACGGTATTGCTAACCTCGTAAGCAATAACAAGCAGGTGCGATGGCTCGCCTTTATCCGTGAATCTCAATTAAGCTCTGATACGATCTGCCAGTTTATCGTCAACTTCTGTATCGACTTTTTCACGGCACCAATCCCAGATGCTCAATTGCTGAGTACCATTGGTCACCAACTGGGTATGCTTAAGCTTGAGCAGAAGGTATGGCCAAACTACGGCATCAATAACAACATGGGACTGCTAGGCGATTCTGTGGCCGTGAAGCGCTTGAGAGACCAAGTAAAGCGTATTGGGCCGACTGATGTCAGTATCTTGATTTATGGCGAGAGTGGGGCTGGTAAAGAGACGATTGCACGCTCGATTCATCAAAATTCGTCGCGAGCACAGAAACCATTTTTAACGGTTAACTGTCGTGCCTTGTCTGAAATGAGAATAGAGGCCGAGGTGTTTGGCATATCAGCACAGTCAGCGACTGCGCCTTGTATGTTGGAAGAAGCCGATGGCGGAACCATCTTGCTTAATGATGTTTTAGCGATGCCACGCAATCAACAACTGAACCTGTTGCGCTTTCTACAAGAAGGTAAGATTGAAACTGCGAATGGACCTAAATCTGTCGATGTGCGTATTCTGGCCGCGAACTCCTCTGATATCGAGAAGGCGTTGATCGAGGGCGACTTCAATGAAGAGCTTTATCACTATATCAATGTTCTGCGTATTCATGTTCCAAGCTTAAAAGAACGTGTGAGCGATATTTCAGTACTGGCGAATCATTTTCTGCGTGAGTACTCGAAAGAGTTTAATGCTCAAGCGAAGAGCTTCTCAGACGATGCTATCCGTTCGATGAATCGATACCATTGGCCTGGAAATGTGCGTGAGCTGATGAATCAGATTAAGCGTGTTGTGTTGATGTCTGATGCTGTGATCATTGAGGATCACCAACTGGATTTACCAAAACAGAATGATGAACGCCGAAGCTTGAAGAGTATTCGAGAGCGCTCAGAGCGCGATGCGTTACTGATTGTATTGGAATCTTACGGTGGTCAGGTTTCATTGGCGGCTAAGGAGCTCGGTGTATCACGAGCGACGATGTACCGCTTGCTGAATAAACACAGCCTAATCTCTGAAGGTGTTGTTTAGACTCTTCTCTACATGACTTTATTCAGTCACCGTAAATTAAAGGCCACGTATCTACGTGGCTTTTTTGTTTCTGAAGGGTAGTCCGTTGTTTTCTAGTTAGACCCTAAGAGAGATATGCTGTGATTTTATATAAGCATAGTGAATATGTTATATGTAAATGAATATGCAACTGATATTTTAGGCGAATGCATTGTTTTAAAAATGTTAATCAATTAGCGGTTGAATAATATACTCACTTGGTTAGACTTTAACCGTTAAAGCAACGATTTAACAAAGACTTGTCTGCTTTTACTTCCCCATTTTTTTTGGATTTTTTAGTTAGCTTGGAGGCGCAAATGAAACATTTCGATTTTATACAGCATATTTGCGCGTCGTTTGAGCCGTGTACTGACATGGTGACTGATATGTCACTCACATCAGCCATAGCCGATCGAAACACCCAAGATAAACCTAACTAATAGATCCGTACCCTTATTTGGCTGCGGAAAAATAGCAGCTAAGTGAGAAGCCCTCATACTATCTAACACGCTATTTTTCCTCAGTTGATTCAACAACTGGAGAGTTATTATGCGTCACTCAGTATATTTAAAATTAGCAACAGTCCTTATCCGTGCCGATCTTCGTCGTGAAGAGCGCGAATGGCAACGAAAAGTTCGTCGTAGTTCATATGAGCTGCCATGGAACAATACTCACTTATTAAGAGATATTGGTCTTGAAGCTGACGGTCGACCGATTGGTTTTTCTGAACCAGAAGTCGTCACGATTGAACGTCGAGTACGTCACCTTCGTCGTGTCTTAAGTGCGCGAATACCGACGTAATCTGCGGGGTTGATAGCACCTTTCAACCCCTAAGATAATTAACAGTGATAGTTATGGCGTCGAAAGTGCAAACTTTTGAACTAGAACTGGCCAAAAAAGAGAAGCGCTTGCTTCTCTTTTTTGCTTTTTTAAGCCGAGATCTGTGCTTTTTTAAGTCGTTATCTAGTAAAGGAAAAGAGTTCTACTAAGCTTTATAGAGCAAGGGAGGCCGGCTATGCAAAAGCATCAATTAGACATGTGGTTACATGGAGAGCACAAAGACTCTTATCAAACACCCAAAGTGTACGTTATTGGCTGTTCTGATATTTCAGAATATCTATTGGCGGTGGAGTACAAACATAAGCTAGAACCGGTAAAGCAAGACGGCGAGCCGCTTCACTTTGGATCCTTGGATCAAGTGAAAGAGGAGTTACTCCGGCTCGGCTTTGAAAAGGCGTATCTTCGCTTACACAACGCCTATGATGAGTTTGGTAATGAGCCAAGCCAAAGCTACTGTGATATTGAACTGGCGCTCAAACCTCATTAAGAGGCGTTGGTAGCGAGATATTGATTCTAATTCCAGACTGTTTTTTAACGCACTGATAGTTTTGGCTATCGAGGCTCGATTAAACGATCTATGCGTAATGTGTTGTCAGTAATTTATGGGTGAATTGAGTTCGCAGATAGAAACCACGTGGTTTAGTTTTGATAGGTTTTCCGCTTGCACCGTAAGCTTCCGTTAACACACGACTGTTAGCAGCCTTCGGACGTAAATGCAGTGCTTCACCGTGTCTTGCTGTTATCTGTTCAACATTGCCTAAAACGATCAACTCCATCAGTTCTTCCCAATCTCGCTTCAAGAGTTCGTCTTCAGCTTGGCTAGGTGTCCATAATAATGGGGATCCTACATGCCTCTCTGCTAGCGGGATCTCTCTTTCTCCCTCGACAGGGATCCACAACACCTTAGACAGCTTGTTTCGAACGTGGCTGGTTTCCCAAGTTATGCCTTGCACACCCATCAAAGGAGCAACACACACAAAGGTGGTTTCGAGTGGCTTGCCAGAGTAGCTAATCGGAATGCTTTTTAGCTCGATACCGAGCTTGGCAAAATCTTGTTCTGGCTTACTGCCTGCAGGTGCACCCAAGTGCCATTCCAATAGCTGCCCAACCCAGCCTTTATCACGCTTAAGGTCGTTTGGCATCACCATCTCAGCTTCGTCAGCGAGCTCTTTAAAGGTCATTCCGGCGATGGCATACGCGCGCTCTAACAGCTCTTGTTGTGTTTGTGGTTCTGGTTTCATAATAAAAGGCATGATCAAAAAAATGATTTTATCAGAAGTTATCACCAAATGACGACTGGTTAAGAAATGATCTCCTTGCGAGAGAAGGGATCAAATTCAGGGTTATCCACAGGACATAAAGGTAATTAATTGAAATATTAATTTAGTGGATAAATAAACAGGGGTTTATGGTGGATAAAATGCTTGCCAAATGGGGTTCAAAATGAATCTTTCACTTAGTAGTGTGGATAAACATCGGAGTGGTTGATCTTTAACCATGTCAGGTTTCTGAAAGATCTTTTACATTTCTAATGTTTTTTAAAACTAGAATGTTATTTTAATCTACTGATTTATATAATAATAAAATTATTTTGACTGATTTGTTGTTTTTGGTGTTGATGAATCTATGGATTAAAAAAAACGATTGCGGGTAATTCTTCACATAGTTATTCACAGAAAAGGTGAATAAATGTGGTCTATGTCTCACTATTGTGTGGGTAACTAGAATTTGAGCAAAACTTATCCATATTCCTAGTTATTATTCATAAATATAGCGCTTATCACGTCACTAAGTTTGCTCCGATTGGGGATATGTGGAAAAATCAGAGTAATTAAAAATTTAGATAGAGGTTGGCCAGTGATAGATGGCGATGGTTACCGATTAAATGTTGGTATTGTAATCTGTAACAACCATGGTCAGGTCTTCTGGGCTAAACGATACGGGCAACATTCATGGCAATTCCCTCAAGGGGGAATAGATGAAGGTGAGACTCCGGAACAGGCAATGTACCGCGAGTTGTATGAAGAGGTTGGCCTTACTAAAAAGGATGTAAAGATCGTCGCGACAAGTCGTCATTGGTTACGCTACAAGCTACCCAAACGACTGGTTCGGTGGGATTCTAAACCTGTCTGTATTGGACAAAAACAGAAGTGGTTCCTTTTGCGCTTAGATTGCGATGAATCGCATATCAATATGCAGCGTGGAAGTACACCTGAGTTTGATGGTTGGCGTTGGGTGAGTTACTGGTACCCAGTTCGACAAGTTGTTTCTTTCAAGCGAGATGTTTACCGTCGAGCGATGAAAGAGTTCGCATCTTTAGCAATGCCGTTTAAAGAGCGAAAAATAAAAGGAAAGCGCAAATTGCGTAGAGGTTAAGCATGCTCAGTCAACTAAGGGAAATAGTTGAACACGTATCAAGAGTTGAAGATGTGTCGACGGCTCTTGATATTTTGGTTAAAGAGACATGCAGTGCGATGCAGACGGAATGTTGCACCGTGTATTTGGCAAATAATGATATGCAGCGCCTTGAGTTGATGGCAACTCAAGGCCTGATCTTCAAAGGCAATAGCATTCACATTGGTTTTGACGAAGGTCTGGTTGGCCTTGTTAAAAGAAGTGCTGAACCTATCAACCTTGCACAAGCGTCTGCTCACCCTGCTTATAAGTTTTTTCCAGAGCTTGGAGAAAACGTCTATCACTCTTTTCTCGGTACTCCGATTATCCACCGCAAGCAAGTGCTCGGTGTATTGGTCATTCAACAGAAGACCCCACGTTTATTTAGTGAGATGGAAGAATCCTTCCTTGTCACGCTCTCTGCACAACTTGCCGTTATTGTGGCGCACGCCCAAACTCAAGGCCATTGGCTGTTAGAGCAACAGAAGCTACCGGCTACTAAAGGTATTGCAGCTTCATCGGGCGTGGCGATTGGTGACTTATGGTGGGACAACACTCAGCCTGAACTCACCGATGTTTATCCTGCTTCGACGCTCAATATAGAGAGAGAGCATGAGTTGTTGGCGGTAGCGGTTGAAAACGCCCTCAATGACTTTAAGCGCATGCGAAAGCGCTTAGATAGCGAAATCAATAAAGATGCGTTGGCGATCTTTGACCTGTTTACTCACTTACTCAACGATCCTATGCTGCGTAAGGATCTAAAAAGCCAAATCCAGAAAGGCGATAAAGCCGATTGGGCACTAAGACAGGTTGTAGAGAGTTATTCTAATCGCTTTGCTCGTATGTCGGACGTGTATCTTCGTGAGAGAGCACAAGACATCCGAGAGCTCGGACAAAGGCTGCTCTATTTCCTCCACAACTCTGAACATGAACTTCGCACGTTAGATAAGCCGATTATCCTAGTGGTTCGTGAGTTAACCGCTTCGGTATTAGCGTCTATTCCCAAAGAAAAGCTCTTAGCGGTGATTTCCTTGGAAGGGGCGGCGAACTCGCACGCAGCGATTTTATCTCGAGCGCTTGGCATTCCTTCCGTCATGGGGGTAAACCTCAACCTAGCTCAAGCTAATGGCAAGCGAGCGATTGTTGATGGGTATAGCGGTGAGATCTTTATTGAGCCGACTAAAAGCCTGCTCAAAGAGTATCGAGGGCTGATTCTAGAAGAGAGTGAGCTCTCCTCTATGGTCAATCGCGAGCTGTACCTACCGGCAAAAACGCAAGACAACAAGCAAGTCGAGATTCTGCTTAATGCGGGTTTAAGTGCAGACACTAACATCGCTATCAACCAAGGCGTTGATGGCGTAGGGCTGTATCGAACTGAAATTTCTTTCTTGTTGCAGCAAAGATTCCCGTCAGAGGATGAACAATTCAAGCAGTATCGTTCTGTACTGGCAAGCTACCCAGAGAAACAAGTGGTGATGCGTACACTCGATATCGGTGGTGATAAGGCCTTACCGTATTTTCCTATCGAAGAGGACAATCCATTCCTTGGTTGGCGTGGTATTCGGTTTACGCTCGATCATCCTGACATCTTTATTATTCAGTTACGTGCCATGCTACGTGCGAGCTGTGAAAGCCATAACTTGAGTATTTTGCTGCCGATGATCTCTGGTGCACAGGAGTTGGATGACGCGCTACAGTTGATTGAACAAGCGTATTATGAAGTGCATGAGCTTGATAACCGAGTGCGTATGCCTCGCGTTGGTATCATGATTGAAGTGCCATCCATGCTGTACATACTGCCGCTGATTGCGCATAAGGTCGACTTTGTTTCAGTCGGTACCAACGACTTAACCCAATATTTATTAGCGGTTGATCGGAACAATTCACGAGTATCCGATGTCTATGAATCAATGCACCCTGCGGTGATCATGGCATTAAAACAAATTCATGATACTTGTAAGCAATATCAATTACCTGTTTGTATTTGTGGCGAGTTAGCCGGTGACCCGATGGGCGCGCTGCTATTGATTGGATTGGGGTATGAGACGTTAAGTATGAATACCTCGAATGTCGCAAGAACCAAATATTTGATTCGTCAATCGAACTTGGCTGAATTACAGGATTTGGCAAATAAGGCACTTTCAAAACCGTATGGTAGTGACATCTATAGTATGATGCTGAACTATTTCGAAGAGCGTGAATTTACAGGCTTCATTCGAGCAGGTAAAAAATAGGATTTAACGTGTCATATGAACTGATAGGCTTGTTAGCGGGCCTTGGTGCTATTGTTGGTGTTTTAGCAGGCTTGCTAGGCATTGGTGGTGGTTTGCTGGTTGTTCCTGCCTTACTGTTTTTGCTTCCTAAAGCGGGTATCCCCCAAGAGTTTGCGATGCAAATGGCATTGGCTACTTCGCTATCAACCATCATCGTTACGTCGGGATCGTCTGCGATTAACCATCTAAAGTTGGGTAACTTAGAGATGTTTGTCGTTAAATGGTTGATGCCAGGTGTGGTGATAGGTGGCTTCCTCGGCTCTTTCGTGGCCGATGTAATTCCAGCTCAATACTTACCAAAAGTCTTTGGTGTGATTGTTTTGGTGTTGGCGTTGCAAATGCTATTGTCGATTCGCTCCAAGAGCCAAAAATCGATGCCGGGTTCAGCTAAAACCGTGTTGTGTGGCGGCGGGATTGGTTTGGTATCAAGCTTAGCGGGCATTGGCGGTGGGTCTTTATCGGTACCTTTCCTTAACCATCACGGTGTGGAAATGCGTAAAGCCGTCGGCTCATCTTCGGTATGCGGTTGTGTTATCGCGATTTCGGGAATGCTAGGTTTCATTTGGCATGGATCTTCTGTCGATGATCTTCCTGCGTATAGCTTGGGTTATGTTTATCTACCGGCTTTGATCGCGATATCTTGTACCTCAGTTTTGACCACTCGAGTGGGTGCGAAACTGGCCACTCAATTGCCAACCCCTGTGCTGAAGAAATTCTTTGCGGTATTTTTAATGTTTATAGCAGCCACAATGCTGCTGTAGTGTCTTTTCTGTTAGTCATTGAGCTAACCGTTAATCAATTTAGATAGAGAGCCAAGTATGTCTCAGGGTTTTATCGAATTCCCAAATATCGATCCTGTTCTTATTGAACTAGGACCAATCTCAGTTCGTTGGTACGGCCTAATGTACCTTGTCGGTTTTATGTTTGCTCTTTGGTTAGCAAATCGCCGAGCTGATCAACCGGGTAGTGGTTGGACTCGAGAGCAAGTATCAGACTTACTGTTTGCTGGCTTTCTAGGTGTGGTGTTGGGTGGTCGTATTGGCTACGTACTTTTCTACAACTTTGACCTTTTCCTAGCAGACCCACTGTACCTATTTAAGGTATGGACTGGCGGTATGTCTTTCCACGGTGGCTTGCTGGGTGTTATCACCGCAATGTTCTGGTATGCGAAAAAGAATGGTCGCACCTTCTTTGGCGTGGCAGACATGATTGCACCACTCGTCCCATTTGGTTTAGGTATGGGCCGTCTAGGTAACTTCATGAACAGCGAGCTTTGGGGCCGTGTGACTGATGTGCCATGGGCGATTGTGTTCCCTAACGGTGGTCCACTTCCTCGTCACCCATCTCAACTTTACGAGATGGCGCTTGAAGGTATCGTGCTGTTCTTCATCTTGAACTGGTTTATCAAAAAGCCGCGTCCTCTTGGTTCTGTATCAGGGTTATTCCTAGCTGGATATGGTACATTCCGCTTCTTAGTAGAATACGTACGTGAACCTGATGCTCACCTAGGTTTGTTCGGTGGATTTATCTCTATGGGACAAATTTTGTCACTGCCAATGGTTATCATCGGTGTGCTGATGATGGTGTGGGCATACAAGCGTGGTCACTACAAAGACGAATTACCACAACAAACGAAGTAAGGAATTGGTGTGAAACAGTATTTAGATCTCTGTCAGCGTATCGTTGATGACGGTACTTGGATTGAAAATGAACGCACGGGCAAGCGTTGCCTAACCGTGATCAATGCTGATCTTGAATATGATGTTGGTAATAACCAATTCCCACTGGTAACAACGCGTAAGAGTTTTTGGAAAGCCGCAGTTGCTGAGCTGCTTGGCTATATCCGTGGTTACGACAATGCTGAAGATTTTCGTAAGCTAGGGACTAAAACTTGGGATGCGAATTCTAACCTGAATGAAGCATGGCTGAATAACCCTTACCGCAAGGGTGAAGATGACATGGGCCGTGTTTATGGCGTTCAAGGACGTGCATGGGCAAAACCTGACGGCGGTCATATCGACCAACTGAAGAAGATTGTTGATGATCTAACTAACGGTATTGATGACCGCGGCGAGATCTTAAACTTCTACAACCCAGGTGAGTTCCACATGGGATGTTTGCGTCCGTGTATGTACAGCCATCACTTCTCACTACTTGGTGATACTCTGTACCTAAACAGCACTCAGCGCTCTTGCGATGTACCCCTAGGCCTGAACTTCAACATGGTTCAAGTGTATGTCTTCCTAGCTATCATGGCGCAAATCACGGGTAAGAAAGCTGGCGTGGCTTACCATAAGCTAGTAAATGCTCATATTTACGAAGATCAACTTGCACCTATGCGTGATATCCAGTTAAAGCGTGAGCCGTTAGCTGGCCCAACATTCCATATCAATCCTCAGATTAAGTCTCTAGAAGATTTGGAAACATGGGTAACGATGGATGACTTCTGGGTTGAAGGTTACGAATGCCACGAAGCGATTAAGTACCCATTCTCGGTTTAATCTCACTCGCTTTGTTTGATTGAAAGGCTGCCTCTGTGCAGCCTTTTTTGTATCTAAGTTACAGTGACGAGTAATCGAGATTCGAAGAGCAGAGAAATCATATGCTGTGTGATGCTTTATGTTACTCGTATACTCTCAACGCGCATTGGCTCTTTCTCTTCGATACTCGCTTACACGAATCCCGTATCTGCTCTTAAAAAGAAAAAGCCCGCAACCTAGGAGGTAGCGGGCTTTGCTATAAGCGATGTTTATTTTGCTATTAAGCGGTAAGAGCTAACACGCTACCAGGCAGTACAAGGAATACCGCAACAAGGTAACCAGCCACTACAGCTTTGTTCTTCACAGCCATGTCTGAAATCATGTCTGCCGCTTTAACTGGAAGTTCACGTAGGAACGGGATACCGAAGATGAATACCGTTGACATGATGTTGAACACCAAGTGTACTAGAGCAATTTGTAGTGCGAATACTGCGAACTCACCAGACACTGCTGTAGCTGCAAGTAGAGCCGTAATACATGTACCGATGTTTGCACCCAGAGTGAATGGGTAAACGTCACGTACTTTAAGAACACCTGAACCTACTAGTGGAACCATCAAGCTTGTTGTCGTAGAAGAAGACTGAACAAGGATAGTCACGATAGAGCCAGAAGCGATACCGTGGATTGGACCACGACCGATTGCGTTCTTTAGAATCTCACGAGCACGACCAACCATTAGGCTCTTCATCAGCTTACCCATTACAGTAATAGCTACGAAGATAGTTGCGATACCTAGAGCGATAAGCATGATGCCGCCAACAGTGTCGCCAAACGTTGATAGTGGTTCTTTAATCGCACTTACAACAGGCTTAGTGATTGGCTTGATGAAGTTAAGACCACCCATGCTCATATCACCTGTTGCTAGCATCGGTGATACTAACCAGTGAGAAATTTTCTCTAGAATTCCAAACGCCATCTCTAGTGGTAGGAAGATAGCAACGGCTAATAGGTTAAAGAAGTCGTGGATTGTCGCACTTGCGAATGCACGTTTGAACTCTTCTTTACAACGAACGTGACCAAGGCTAACTAGCGTATTGGTTACCGTAGTACCAATGTTAGCACCCATGATCATAGGAATTGCTAGCTCAACAGGTAAACCACCTGCCACAAGGCCAACGATAATTGAAGTAACTGTACTTGATGATTGAATAAGCGCTGTTGCTACTAAACCAATCATTAAGCCTGCAACTGGGTGTGAAGCAAATTCGAAAAGAACCTTTGCTTGCTCGCCTGTTGCCCATTTGAAGCCTGTACCAACCATTGAAACTGAAAGTAATAGTAGGTAAAGCATGAATGCCAAGTTAGCCCAGCGTAGCCAACGAGTAGTGCTCGAGATAGGCGCTGCTGCAGTAGTAGCTTGGTTCATAATGTTTTCTCCATTGGACCGTTTAAGTCTGTGTTTGGTCTGTTTGTTTAATCTGAGCGTGATGTTAGAGGGGAAATATTTCAGTAATATTACATTTTGGTTTAGGTGCGACTTTTTTGTGATGATTTACTCTTTAAATATTCCAATTGCTAATGTGGTTGTTTTAAGTTGTTGTTTTAAATTGTTTTTTAATGGAAATTCTATAGGTGATATAGATCTTAAAAGTTAAAAAAAAATTGAAAATAATCGATGAAATATTACATTATGAAATCAGACACTTCGAAAAAATAAGTGGTAAATCTATGTTTGGTTAGGTTTTTCCGAGTTTGTTGAGTGGCGGTGTCATATTTGATATAAAAGGGTATCTACTCTTTTATTACGGCACATCTATGTCGCATCTCAACTACAACCATCTGTATTACTTCTGGATGGTTTGCAAGCAAGGCTCTGTTACTAAAGCTGCAGAAGCCCTATTCCTAACACCACAAACGGTAACGGGGCAGATAAAAGCCTTAGAAGAACGCATGGATGGCAAGTTGACCAAGCGTAATGGCCGAAGTGTTGAGCCTACAGAGCTTGGGCAACTGGTCTTTAAATATGCCGATCGTATGTTTGGCCTGAGTTACGAGATGCTGGACATCGTGAATTACAGCCAGCACTCCAATATTCTGTTTGATGTTGGCGTCGCGGATGCGCTCTCTAAAAGACTCGTCAGTAAGATACTGATGTCGACCATCCCTCCAGATAACAGCATTCACTTGCGCTGTTTTGAATCGACCCATGAAATGCTACTTGAGCAACTCTCTCAACATAAGCTCGATATGATTTTGTCTGACTGTCCGGTGGACTCTAGTCAAAGCCCGGGCCTGTTCAGTAAAAAGCTGGGTGAGAGTGGAATGAGCTTTTTTAGTTCAGGTCAGGTTGAAGGGGTTAATTTCCCTGCTGTATTGGAGCAAAGAAAGCTTTTGATCCCTGGCAGCCGAACCTCAATGGGTCGTAAAGTGCTGCAATGGTTTGATAGACAAGGGCTTAAGCCAGATATTTTAGGTGAGTTTGATGATGCCGCATTGATGAAGGCTTTTGCTCGTTACCATCATGACGTAATATTTTTAGCACCGACGATTTATATGTCTGAAGTGGAAGACGACACATCACTGCAACTATTAGGCGGTATTGAAGAGTTAAAAGAGGAGTACTACGTCATATTTGCTGAGAGGATGATCCAACATCCAGCAGTAAAAAACGTATGTGACGCAGATTTTAGCAAATTGTTCGAGTGAGATAGTTTGTTAATGAATTGATATCGATTATCATAACTCCGCAATATGCCGGAAATACTGATAGCCCGTAGTTGGCGTAAAGGTTGTAGGGAGCCAAACTATGAACTTAAAAGAGATGGAGAAGAACTCAGCACAAGCTGTGATTCTACTCAAAGCCATGGCTAACGAGCGTCGCTTACAGATTTTGTGCCTATTACATGGCACTGAACTGTCGGTTGGGGAGTTGTGTGGCAAGTTGGAACTGAGTCAGTCTGCTTTATCTCAACATCTTGCTTGGTTGAGAAGAGATGGTTTGGTCGAAACTCGCAAAGAAGCTCAAACTGTGTATTACACATTGAGTAGTGAAGAAGTAAAAGCGATGATTAACCTACTGCATGGTATTTACTGCAAGTAGCTTATTGCTGGTGGGAGGGGGATTTCTTATCAGCGATAGAATGACACAAGGAAGTGTTAGCATTTCACATTGAACGTTAGTGTTTACCTATCTATCTACGTACCAATTTGCTTCTCTATTTATTTTTCTGATTGTTTGTTTTATCTATCTGCTTAAATTGTTTATCGGTCAGAAAAACGGCTGTTAGCACGTAAAATAAAAGCGTTACTCAAAATTTAGATATAAAAAAACCGGCCTAGGCCGGTTTTTTTCGTTTTGCGTTGTAATCAAATTTCTATTAAAGAGCTTTGATTGCAGCAGCGAAACGAGACTTATGACGTGCAGCTTTATTCTTATGAATAAGGCCTTTAGTCGCCATACGGTCAAGAAGTGGTGTAACTTCTACAAGAGCAGCAGTTGCAGCTTCTTTATCACCAGCTGCGATAGCTGCGATAGTCTTTTTCATGTAAGTGCGCATCATAGAACGACGGCTAGCATTGTGCTGGCGACGTTTCTCAGCTTGGATAGCGCGCTTCTTAGCAGATTTACTGTTTGCCAAGGGTCTAACTCCCAAAAACTTAGTTCGGTGACAATTTAAGGGCGAGGACTATCCCTCATTAGCGCTTAATTGTCAAATGATTTGTGCAAAAACCAATCGTAGCCAAACAAACTTTGGTATGGAAAGGTCATCGCGGTTAAGATGGCGGGGATTCTAACAGCATTTTTAGACCAATGCTAATAAATATGCTTCTTAGGACAGGATAGTATTTATCCTCGCTTGAAAGTAATCAACCAGTGTCAGAGGTTTCTGTGAGTAAACGACTATTAAAGTCAGGCCTGATTGTCAGCGCAATGACTTTTGTTTCCCGTGTATTGGGGCTAGTACGTGATGTAGTAGTAGCAAATTTGATGGGGGCAGGAGCGAGTGCCGACGTATTTTTTTTCGCTAATAAAATTCCTAATTTCTTACGTCGACTTTTTGCAGAAGGTGCGTTTTCTCAAGCGTTTGTTCCTGTATTAACGGAATATCACGCCGCAGGTGATAAATATAAGACACGAGATTTAATTGCTAAGGTGTCGGGTACGCTCGGGGTTTTAGTTTCTATTGTCACCGTTATCGGAGTATTGGGCTCTGGCGTGATCACCGCGATGTTTGGTGCAGGTTGGTTTATCGACTGGCTAAATGATGGCCCATCAGCACCCAAATTTGAGTTGGCGAGCTTTATGCTCAAGATTACCTTTCCTTATTTATGGTTTATTACCTTCGTTGCTTTATCCGGTGCGATTCTTAATACATTAGGTAAGTTTGCGGTCTCTTCTTTTACCCCTGTGTTCTTGAACGTGATGATCATAGGCGCTGCATGGTTTATCTCACCTAATTTAGAGCAACCAGAAATTGGCTTGGCCATTGGTGTGTTTCTTGGCGGCTTAGTCCAATTCCTTTTCCAAATGCCTTTCTTGATCAAAGCGGGTGTGTTGGTTAAGCCAAAGTGGGGCTGGAGAGATCCGGGGGTGGTTAAGATCCGCACATTAATGATCCCTGCTTTGTTCGGTGTATCGGTCAGTCAAATCAACTTATTGTTTGATACCTTTATTGCCAGCTTCCTCGCAACAGGCTCTATCAGTTGGTTGTACTACTCAGACCGACTGCTTGAATTTCCTCTCGGTTTATTCGGTATCGCGATTGCGACCGTGATTCTTCCTGCTTTATCTCGTAAACATGTAGATGCTCAAGGGGAAGGGTTCGCGCATACCATGGACTGGGGCGTGCGCATGGTTTTGCTGCTTGGTATTCCTGCGATGTTAGGTCTTATCGTTTTAGCTAAACCAATGCTGATGGTGCTATTCATGCGCGGTGAGTTCTCTCCACACGATGTACAGCAGGCATCGATGTCATTGGTAGCTTACGCATCAGGCTTGCTTAACTTCATGTTGATTAAAGTTTTAGCTCCGGGTTACTACTCTCGCCAAGATACCAAAACACCGGTTAAGTACGGCATTATCGCTATGGTGACTAATATGGTGTTTAACGCGATCTTTGCTTATTTTTATGGCTATGTGGGTTTGGCGATTGCGACGGCACTGTCTGCCTTTGTGAATATGGCCTTGTTATATCGAGGATTGCACCTTGCGGGTGTGTATCAATTAACTAAGACAACCTTGTTGTTCAGTGCCAAATTAATTATCTCAGGTGTGGTGATGGTAGCGGCTATTTTATGGCAGCTGGATAATATGCAACATTGGCTTGAATGGAGCTTTAGCCAGAGAGCGCTGACATTAACTGGCTTGATTGGACTTGGTGGCTTTGTTTATATTGTTTCGGTACTGATTTTAGGTATCCGAGTAAAACATTTAAAAGCAGCGACAGATTAATACTGATTAGTATATAATCCGTCGGTTTCACACAATAAATGATGCAAATAACAGGTTTTAGCTGATCATAATGGAACTGATCCGAGGTATACACAATATTAAAGCGCAGCATCATGGCTGTGTATTAACCATAGGTAACTTCGATGGTGTTCATTTAGGACATCAAGAGGTTTTGAGTCAGGTTTCTAAACAAGCTGCAGCATTAGGGCTACCTTCTGTTGTTATGACGTTTGAACCGCAGCCTATGGAGCTGTTTGCCCGAGATAGAGCGCCAGCACGTTTAACTCGTTTACGAGACAAATACGTGCAACTGAGTAAGCTAGATATCAGTCGCTTATTGTGTGTTAATTTTAATCAGTATTTTGCAAGTTTATCCGCGGAAGCATTCATTAAGGATCTTTTGGTTGATAAGCTTGGTGTGAAGTTCTTGGTGGTTGGTGACGATTTTTGCTTTGGTAAAGGTCGTACCGGTAATTTCGCTATGCTCAAAGAGGCGGGTGAGAAGTACGGTTTTGAGGTGGTCAGCACCCAAAGCTATTGCTTAAACCAATTACGAGTAAGCAGTACTGAGATACGAAATGCATTAGCGGTCGATGACTTGGCTGCAAGTGCTACCATGTTAGGACGTGATTACAGTATTAGTGGTCGAGTGTCCCATGGTCGAAAACTAGGGAGAACTATCGGTTTCCCTACCGCTAATATTCCATTAAAGCGTTGTGTTTCTCCTGTATCGGGAGTGTATGTTGTTGAAGCTTTGGATATCGACGGTGTTCCTGTCGGTGGCGTTGCTAATATTGGACAACGACCAACAGTTAATGGGGTAAGGCAGCAATTGGAAGTGCATTTTTTTGACTTTAAAGCCAATTTATATGGTAAACAGTTAGAAGTACGACTTTTGCACAAACTGCGCGACGAGATAAAATTTGAATCGTTCGACGCACTAAAGAATCAAATAGAATTGGATGCTGAAGCCGCAAGGGTGTGGCTGCTTCAGCTAAAGAATTAATCGGATGATTCCACCGATTAACATAATGTCTAACTTCGCCCAATATAACGGAATTAAGAATCGATGAGTGATTATAAAGATACCCTGAACTTACCAGAAACAGGGTTCCCAATGCGCGGCAATCTGGCAAATCGTGAGCCAGAAATGCTGAAGCGTTGGTACAAAGAAGATCTTTACGGCGAAATCCGTAAGGCAAAGAAAGGTAAAAAATCTTTCGTACTGCATGATGGCCCTCCATACGCGAACGGCGATATTCACATTGGCCACGCGCTGAATAAGATTCTTAAAGACATTATTATCAAATCTAAGACCCTTTCTGGTTTTGATGCACCGTACATCCCTGGTTGGGACTGTCACGGTCTTCCAATCGAGCTAATGGTTGAGAAGAAGAAAGGTAAGCCTGGTCAGAAGATTTCGGCGGCTGAATTCCGCGAAGAGTGTCGAAAGTACGCTGCGGGTCAAGTTGAAGGTCAGAAAGAGAGCTTCAAACGTCTTGGCATCATGGGCGAGTGGGACAAACCTTATCGCACTATGGATTTTGGCACAGAAGCGAACATCATTCGTTCTCTTGGCAAAATCGCAGACAAAGGTCACCTTCTTAAAGGTTTCAAACCCGTTCACTGGTGTACTGATTGTGGTTCTGCTCTGGCTGAAGCTGAAGTTGAATACAAAGATAAAGTTTCTCCATCTATCGATGTGAAATTTACAGCAGCTGACGAAGCGGCGCTTCTAGAGAAATTTACTCTAGCTGAAGGTCATGCGGGTCAAGGCGAAATTTCTATCGTTATCTGGACAACAACACCATGGACTCTGCCTGCTAACCGCGCAGTATGTCTACGTGATGATCTTGAATACGTGCTTATCCAAGTTGAAGCGAATGGCGACCAGCCTGCTCAACGTATCGTTGTTGCTTCTGAACTAGCAAAAGACGTAATGGATCGTGCAGGTATCGAGCACTTCCACAACCTTGGTTTTGCTACAGGTGCTGATCTTGAGCTTTCTCAGTTCAACCACCCGTTCTACGACTTTACTGTTCCTGCAGTTCTTGGCGATCACGTAACAACAGATTCAGGTACTGGTGTGGTTCACACTGCGCCTGGTCACGGTCAAGAAGATTTCGTGGTTGGTAAAAAGTACAACCTAGAAATCGCTAACCCAGTTGGTTCTAACGGCGTTTACCTGCCAGATACAGAGCTATTTGCTGGTCAGCACGTATTCAAAGCGAACGACTCTGTTTTAGAAGTTCTAAAAGAGAAAGGTGCACTTCTGCATCACCACGCTTACGAGCACAGCTACCCACACTGTTGGAGACACAAAACTCCAATCATCTTCCGCGCAACACCACAATGGTTCATCTCTATGGATCAAGCTGGCCTACGTGCTAAAGCACTAGAGTCAATCAAGAGTGTTGAGTGGTTGCCTGAATGGGGTCAAAGCCGTATCGAAGGCATGGTTGAAGGTCGTCCTGAGTGGTGTATCTCTCGTCAACGTACTTGGGGTGTGCCAATTGCTTTGTTTGTTCATAAAGAAACAGCAGAACTTCACCCAGAAAGCCCAGCGCTTATTGAAAAAGTTGCGAAGCTAGTTGAAGAGAAAGGCATTCAAGCTTGGTGGGATGTAGACGCTGCTGAACTTATGGGCGCAGAAGACGCTGATAAGTACGAAAAAGTAATGGATACGCTAGACGTATGGTTCGACTCAGGTGTTACGCACTTCTCTGTTGTTGATTCTCGTGAAGAGTACAACTTCCCGAACGAAGAGCGCACTCACAGTGCTGATCTTTACCTTGAAGGTTCAGACCAACACCGTGGCTGGTTCCAGTCTTCTCTAATTTCATCTATCGCGATGAAAGACGAAGCACCGTACAAGCAAGTACTAACGCACGGTTTCGTAGTGGATGGTAACGGCCGTAAGATGTCTAAATCTATCGGTAACGTTGTTGCTCCTAAAGACGTAACCAACAAGCTAGGTGCAGATATCCTGCGTCTATGGGTTGCTTCTACAGACTACACGGGTGAAGTTGCGGTTTCTGATGAAATCCTGAAGCGTTCAGCGGATGCTTACCGTCGTATTCGTAACACGGCTCGTTTCTTCCTAGCGAACTTGAACGGTTTCAACCCTGAAACTGACCTAGTTCCTGCTGAAGAGATGGTTGCACTTGATCGCTGGGCTGTTGGCCGTGCTCAAGCTGCACAAGAAGAGATTGTTAAAGCATACGGCGAGTACAACACTCACGGTGTGACTCAACGTCTAATGCAGTTCTGTTCTATCGAAATGGGTTCTTTCTACCTAGACGTAATCAAAGACCGTCAGTACACAGCGAAGCAGGGCAGCCATGCTCAACGTAGCTGTCAAACGGCGCTTTACTACATCGTAGAAGCTCTAGTTCGTTGGATGGCACCTATCATGTCGTTCACTGCAGATGAAATCTGGAACGAAATGCCAAGCTCTTTACCAACTGGAGAGCAGCGCGACACGTTCGTATTCACAGGTGAGTGGTTCGAAGGTCTATTTGGTCTTGCAGAAGGCGAAGAGCTAAGCAACGAATTCTGGACTGAAATCCAGTCTGTTCGTGGCGCAGTGAACAAGCTTCTTGAAGATGCTCGTAAAGAGAAAACGATCGGTGGTGCACTGCAAGCTGAAGTTACTCTATACGCTGACGATGCACTAGCGGCTAAAATCAACAAGCTAGAAGATGAGCTACGTTTCGTACTTATCACCTCTGCAGCTGTTGTTAAGCCACTGAGCGAGAAGTCTGATGCAGCGCAAGCGACAGACGTTGCTGGTCTATTCGTTGAAGTTGCGGCTACTGAAGCTGAGAAGTGTGACCGTTGCTGGCACCACACTCCAGATGTAGGCACTATCGAAGGTCACGAGAAAGTTTGTGGTCGTTGTGTGTCGAACATCGACGGTGAAGGCGAAGTGCGTAAGTTCGCATAACGACTCAGAGAAAGACTGAACTTTTTGTAAAAATCATAGCCCCAGTATCAACTGGGGTTATTTTTAGTTATAGGAAATGTGTTTAACCAAGTTGGTAATCAAGGTCACGTAAGGTGACTAACAATGAATACCAACTTCGTAAATACTAGGAATAGAAATGAGTGAAGTTTCGTTAAAACAATCTGGTGTACGTTGGTTATGGCTGGCTCTATTGGTCTTCTTGGCTGATATCGGCATTAAACTCTTTGTCATGGACAATATGGGTTATGGTTGGGCAAACCGTATTGAGGTGCTGCCATTCTTTAACTTTTTGTACGTGCATAACTACGGTGCAGCGTTTAGCTTCTTGAGTGATCAAAGTGGTTGGCAGCGTTGGTTATTTACGGGTATCGCATTTGCGGTAACAGGTATGCTGACGTACTGGATGAGCAAACTACCAGCAACAGAGAAGTGGAATAACATTGCTTATGCGATCATCATTGGTGGTGCAGTAGGTAATGTGTTTGACCGAGTCGTACATGGCTTTGTTGTCGATTACTTAGACTTCTACTGGGGCACTTACCACTGGCCTGCATTTAACTTAGCGGATATGGGAATCTGTATCGGTGCTGCGATGATCATCTTAGATGGTTTCCGTAAGAAAGACGAAAGCAAATAGCTTGCTTCAAAGTCAGTCTATGACTCACAGAATAGAATAGCCCTAAGCGCTGTCGGTTGATTCCGACGGCGCTTTTTTTTATGCTTCAGTCAACAAGGAAGCAAAGCACAGCGCATCCTCAAATAATAAAGAAGTCTAAGGAAAGTAACGTGGCAGCAATTAAAAATGATTCAGCAGTAACTCTACATTTTACGATTAAAATGAAGGATGGTTCAGTTGCCGATAGTACGGAGAACATGGGCAAACCAGCGAAGTTCGTCATGGGTGATGGCAGCCTAAGTGAGAACTTTGAAGCGTGCTTACTTGGACTTGAAGCCGGCACTGAAAAGTCTATCGAACTGAAGGCGGAAGACGCGTTTGGTATGCCAAACCCAGATCATATTCACTATATGGATCGTGCTAAGTTTGTTGGCGACTCTGAAGTTGAAGTGGGCACTATCATGGCATTTTCAGGTCCTGACGGTATGGAAATTCCAGGTATTATTACTGAGATCGCAGGTGATTCAGTGACGGTTGATTTTAATCACCCACTCGCTGGTCAAGACGTTAGCTTTGACGTCAATATCTTAACGGTAGAATAACTCTCTTAACGTTAGAATAGCTGTCTTCACGCTAGAATAAGATAGCCTTACAGCTGTGATCTCACCCAGAGCTTCACTGTCTAGACGCTTCACTGTAGAATGCGAACCTCGCTGACGGCGAACTCTATAGAAGCAACCTTAGTACCGCGGTAAATGATGAGCAATGAAATGAAAATAATGTTAGCTAACCCTCGTGGCTTTTGTGCCGGTGTCGATCGTGCGATCAGCATCGTAGAGCGTGCACTCGAAATGTATCAGCCACCGATCTATGTTCGCCATGAAGTGGTACACAACCGCTTTGTTGTTGAGGGGCTCAAGCAGCGTGGTGCTATTTTTGTCGAAGAACTGAGTGAGGTGCCAGACGACAACATCGTGATCTTTTCGGCTCACGGTGTTTCTCAAGCGGTTCGTAAAGAAGCGAAAGAGCGTGAGTTAACGGTATTTGATGCGACGTGTCCTTTGGTGACTAAAGTTCATATGGAGGTTGCTCGTGCGAGCCGCAAACATATGGAAGTGGTACTGATTGGCCACGCAGGTCACCCTGAAGTGGAAGGCACTATGGGTCAGTACGCGAGCCAAACTGGTGGTATGTACTTGGTTGAAAGACCAGAGGACGTACAGAACCTCGTGGTGAATGATCCAAGTAACCTGCACTATGTTAGCCAAACTACGCTATCAGTAGATGAAACTGCAGATGTGATTGAAGAGCTACGTCGAGTGTTCCCTGAGATTCAAGGCCCACGTAAAGACGACATCTGTTACGCGACTCAAAACCGTCAAGACGCTGTGCGTGAGATGGCGAATGACGTTGATGTGGTGATAGTGGTTGGTTCTAAGAACTCATCGAATTCAACTCGTCTAAAAGAGCTAGCTGAGAAACTAGGCACACCAGGCTACCTAACTGACTGTCCTGAAGACATTCAAACCGAGTGGGTTGAAGGGAAAAAGAAAATCGGTGTAACAGCCGGTGCTTCTGCTCCTGAAGAGCTGGTAAACCAAATTCTAGATCGTATTCGTGAGCTAGGTGCGACTGACGTTGAAGAGATTCAAGGTCGTGAAGAGAACATGTTCTTTGAAGTACCAAAAGAGCTACAGATTAAGCAAGTCGACTAATCTCTATTGATTGGTGACAAGATCGATGCGTAACACTATCGATTTGCAAACACTATTGATTTGTAAACAGCAGGAAGCCAACGTTGATGCGTTGGCTTTTTTGATCGTGCTATATCTAAACCTGAAATTTGTTTACTGGAGGCCGAGTTGCTCTTTTAACGTCTTGAGATAGCGACGACTCACCGGGACTTCAAAGCCCGTCAGTGTGATGATCTCGGCTAATCCATTCTCTAGTAACTTGATCTCTTGGATCGATTTTATGTTGATCAAATATTGTCGATGGCAGCGGATCAAATCGGTCTTTTCTTCCAAGATCTTCAGGGTTAGTTGCGAGGTTGCTGTTTGTGATGAGCTACGAACATGCACGCCACTGATATCAGAATAGGCGCATTCAACCGTTTGGCTTGCCATGATCACAATGCGGTTATGACCAATACACGGAATCTGCTCTAAGTGGCAGGGAGCAATCGCAGAGATGTCTTGTGCTGGCGCTTTCTGATTCTGCTTGATGACCTTATTCAGACGGCAAACACTCTTGTTTAATCGACAAGGTTCGACGGGTTTGAGTAGGTAGTCAAAGGCATTGTCTTCAAAGGCTTGAATCGCATATTGATCGTAGGCGGTGACGAATACCACGTAGGGCATGGTATCTGGGTCAAGCATGCTTAACAGCTCAATCCCAGTAACCTGCGGCATTTGGATATCCAAATACACGACATCAGGCTTGAGTAGGTTGATCTGTTTCAGTCCTTCGATCGCGTTACTCGCTTGGCCTATGATTTCCACTTCTCCGGTTTCGGTCAGCAGCTCAATCAGCTCTTCGCGAGCAAAAAGCTCATCATCGATAACTAGTGCCTTTAACATCCTACAATCTTCATCTTGGTTCTATCCCTGCTTGGTTCACGCTTATCTTTTAAATGTCTGCTTCTAAATGTTTCAACTCGGAGCGATCCGTCTCCGAAAATACCATTATTTGAGTATAGGTATGATAAAGCTCATTCGAGTAAATTGCTGTGGTTGAGATTCTATTTTTAGTGCTGAATCTTGTCCAAAGAAATTAGTGAGTCGTTTATCAACAATTTCCATCCCTAATCCTACATGATCTTGAGATGGCTTCTGATAATTACCTGCATTGTCTTCAACGGTTAACTTGAACCCACCCTCGAAAGCCTCGCTAGAGATCTTTACTTTACCGCCTTCCAACATATTAGATATCCCATGTTTGATGGCGTTTTCTACCAGCGGTTGCAGGGTAAAGCTCGGCAATTGAGATTCATATAACTGCGGGTCGATATCCCATTCCACTTCTAGTCGATCGGTAAAGCGTGCTTTCTCTATGGTCAGGTAAGCGTTGACGTGTGCCAGTTCGTCTTTGAGCTTCACGGTGTTGATGTTCTGCTTTAGGTTGCTTCTAAAGAAGTGAGACAGGTGTTGAATCAACTCTCGAGCTTTATCTGGGTCACGACGTGTTACTGCGCTGATAGTATTAAGCGCATTGAACAAGAAGTGCGGGTTCACTTGAGCGTGCAGCAGTTTGATTTCTGCTTGTGTCAGTAGCGTTTGCTGCTGCTGGTAGTTGCTAAATAGGATCTGGCTCGATAATAGTTGAGCGATACCTTCACCCATCGACATATTGATGGTCGAGAATAGTTTCAGCTTTGGCTCATAGAGCTTGATGGTGCCGACCACTTCGTTACCCGCGCGCAATGGAATAATCAACGCAGAACCCAATTTACAATCCTGCGACAAGGAGCATTGGTATGGGTTCTCTTTGCCATCAAGGTAGATGATGTCGTTCTGTTCCATCGAAGTGAGCGTGCTTTGCGATGAAATCGGGGTGTTCGGAATATGGTGTTCATCACCAATACCAACGAACGCGAGGATTTTCTCTCGGTCGGTAATCGCTACCGCCCCTACGTTGGTCTCTTCATAAACGATACGTACGATTTTTTGTGCGTTATCGGAATTGAACCCACCATGCAAAATACCCACCGAACGTTCGGCAATAGTAAGTGCGCGGCGTGAGAAAGTTGCCGAATACTTCTCGAAGATGGTTTTCCGATCTTGGATGATGCTCATGAACAGCGCCGCACCGACCGAGTTAGCAATGATCATTGGCGCCGCAATATCGGAGACCAGAGCATAGGATTGTTCGAAGGGTTTTGCGACCGCCAGCAGAATCAGCATCTGAATGATCTCTGCAAACAGGGTTACCGAGAAAACCACTAACGGATTAAACAGTTGGCTGGCTTTGTTCTTTCTCACGAGATAAACGTGTAACAGGCCGCCAATCAAGCCTTCTGCTGTGGTTGAAATCGCACAAGCCAAGTCTGTGAAGCCGCCTAATGAGTAACGGTGAATTCCACCAGTAAAGCCGACGGCAAAGCCAACGACAGGGCCGCCAAACAGACCTCCCATTACCGCACCCATCGCACGCGTGTTGGCGATGGCATCATTGATCTGCAGTCCGAAATAGGTACCCATAATGCAGAACAGGGAAAACAGAACGTAGCAGCTGATCTTATGGCTTAAGCGAGATGAGATGCTCAACAAAGGGAGAATCAGTGGGGTTTTACTCAGCATGTAAGCAATCACTAAGTAGACGCAGGTTTGTTGCAGCAGAGAGAGAATGAGTTCCATATTTTCACCTATTGAGACGCTTGTTAAGTGTAAAGCTCATTGCTTGGTAACGGTAGCTTTGCTTGTGTTTTCGTAGGTTATATTCGCTTCCCAGAGTCGAAAGCACTAACGCCTGAAAACACTAAAGCCCATCACAGTGGACGGGCTTTAGTCTTAGATTCCACGAATCACTGGGTGATTACGGGAGCAAGCGAAGTTGTGTTTGGCTGTTCTTTTGTCTCTCTATGAAGACGTGTCTCTTGTTCTCAAGAGTCTGAAAGAACTAGGCGGTTTTGGTGACGCCTTTTGCTTCTTTTTCTTCTTCATCAGCAAGGTCGATATCGCCTTTGCCTTTTGAAATTTTGATAACGTAAGCCGCAATTCCGAATGCACTCACCACGCCGATGATGGTTGAAAGCTGCATTGGTAGACCGAAGCCCAGTTGGCTGTTGTTCAGGATGAATGTGATACACACAGATGTCATGAACACAGCTGGAACCGTTGTTACCCAGTGCAGTTTATTGTGACGAAGTAGGTAAGCCGAAGCTGTCCATAGCATCATGACTGCTGTTGATTGGTTAGCAAAACCGAAGTAGCGCCAGATGATACCGAAATCAACTTGAGTCAGGATGCCACCGATAACGAACAGTGGTAACGCCATTAGTAGACGGTTACGCAGTGTTTTCTGTTCCATGTTGAAGTATTCAGCAAGGATAAGACGGCTTGAACGGAACGCTGTGTCACCAGAAGTGATTGGCAGGATAACCACGCCAAGGAAAGCAAGGATACCGCCAAATACACCCAGTAGGCCAAATGAAGCGCTGTATACCACGTTACCAGGGCCGCCGTTTGCAATCGCGTCAGATAAAGATTCAACTGAATCGAAGAATGACAGAGCAAGCGCACACCAGATTAGAGCGATGATGCCTTCACCAATCATTGCACCGTAGAATACGAAGCGACCATTTTTCTCGTTTTCCATGCAACGCGCCATTAGTGGAGACTGAGTTGCGTGGAAGCCAGAGATAGCACCACAAGCGATGGTAATAAATAGAGCAGGCCAAAGTGGTAGATCGTTAGGGTTCATGTTGGTGAACATGTCTTTCATCTCGAAGCCACCCATGATTTGGTGCTCGTCAGATAGACCAATCGCAGTGATTAGGCCAACAGACATAAAGATAAGCAGTGCACCGAACAATGGGTAGAAGCGACCAATGATTTTATCGACAGGGACAATCGTTGCGATGATGTAGTAAGCAAAGATGATGACAACCATGGTGCTCGTAGACATTACGAAATCAGTTTGGTCGTTCACTAGGTTAGTGATCATGCCTGCTGGAGCAGAAACGAACACCACACCAACAAGAAGCAGTAGAACAATGGCAAAGATGTTCATAAAGTGTTTTGCGCCATTGCCTAGGTAACGTCCAGTGATGGTTGGAACCGAAGCGCCACCATTGCGGATAGATAACATACCTGAGAAGTAGTCGTGTACGGCACCTGCGAAGATACAACCTAGCACGATCCAAAGCATTGCTGCTGGGCCGTAAAGGGCACCCATGATAGGGCCGAAGATTGGACCTACACCTGCAATGTTAAGCAGTTGAACTAGGTAAACCTTTGGCGTCGACATTGGAACGAAGTCCACGCCGTCTTGCTTGGTGTGAGCGGGTGTTTGACGCTTTTCATTGATACCGAAAATCTTCTCGATAAAGGCACCGTAAATAAAGTAGCCACCAATGAGTGCTGCAACACAGGTAAGAAACCACATCATAATTTGTTATCCCTGAATGTATTAATTAAGTCAGGGTGTATATTAAAGGAGTGTATGAGAAGAAACTTCCGCTATGAGAGTGAGTGGTCGAATAGCTAATTAAGTGGTGTTATAACTGATTGAGCGGTTTGTTCTCTTGCTTAAGAGGACAACAACAGACAATGAGTGGACATCAGTACGTGTTCAGCGGAGAATCACCACAAAGGCAGCGCTTCGTCAGAAAGTGGTGAAGTAACAATATAAAGGATTGAAATGAAAAAAATAATCGTACTATTCGCCGTGGCATTTAGCCTTGCAGGATGCAGCGCCAATGTTCAAGATTTAGCAGCTGAAGGCAATTGGCAAGAGATTGGCTATCGTGATGGTATCAAAGGCCACACTCAGCGTTCGTATTCAGAGATGACTGAGCTTGGCGCAGTCGATCAAGCGAGTTACACAGAAGGTTATCACCTAGGTGTGACTGAATATTGTAATCCGAACCATGCTTATCAGATTGGTTTATCTGGTCAGGTGTATGAAGGCGTGTGTTCTGGTACGGAAGACGCTCAACGTTTCCGTATGGAATGGCAACGCGGCTGGGACGAGTTCTCAAACGACTATTAAGCCCAAGCTAGCCATAAAAAATTAAAACTAAAAAAAGACCAGTACCGCGTGTGTGCTGGTCTTTTTGTATGTCGTTGAAGTAGCTGTCTAAATGAGAAGCTACAAGCCAAATTAAGATTACTGATTATTCTCGACGGCTTTTCTCAAGAAGCCATTTTGCTTATCAAGCTGAGCCTTGGCTAACTCTAAATCTAGCCCTGTTAGAATCATCAAAATAGATAACTTCACATCGTAATCAGTCGCTTTAAGTGTCGACACCGCCAGTGCTTTATCGCACTCCGTTGCTTGGATAACGATACGAGCGGCGCGGGCAACCAACTTTTCATTGGTCGCTTTTACGTCGACCATAAGGTTTTGGTAGCTCTTACCAATGCGAATCATGCTGGCAGTGGTCAGCATATTAAGCACCAGCTTTTGTGCTGTACCTGATTTGAGTCGTGTTGAACCAGTCAATGCTTCTGGGCCAACCACCGGGCTAATTGCGATTTGAGCGATTTCAGCAATTGGAGAGTCAGGGTTACAAGATAATGCAACCGTTACTGCGCCAAGCTGATTGGCATAGTTGAGTGCACCAATCACGTAAGGTGTGCGACCGCTCGCAGCAATACCTACCACGACATCATTTTCTGAAAACTGAATCGCTTTCAGATCTTCAATGCCGAGAGTTAGCGAGTCTTCTGCACCTTCTTTGGCTTTTAAAATCGCCTCTGGTCCGCCTGCAATTAAGCCGATAACCATTTTGTCCGAAACACCGAAAGTCGGTGGGCATTCTGAGGCGTCTAACACACCTAATCGACCACTGGTGCCTGCGCCCATATAAATCAGTCGACCACCGTTTTGAAAGGCATGAGCAATTTTATCGACCGCTTTCGCGATCTGTGGCAGTTCCGCTTCAATCGCCAGTGGGACTTGTTTGTCTTGTTGGTTAATCTTTTCAACCACTTCGAGAGAGGTGAGCAGATCAATATCCATAGTGTCAGGGTTTCTCCCCTCCGAAACGAGGTGCGAGAGCGCTGATATGAGAGCGTCGTTACTCATAATGATCCTTAAATGGTGATTCTAAAATTATGGTTCTAAAGTTGTTTAGTCAGCTCGATAGAGAACGCCTAGAGAGGCCGCTCTGCTTGCGCCAGTCACTTCTGGTAAATTGCTTGGCAGTTTATGAACATGACGCTGAGCAAGCCACGCAAAGGCCATTGCTTCCATGTAATCGGCATCCACGCCTTTACTGGTGGTTGAGTAAACCTCCCAACTTGGAAGCAGTTCAGACAGTCTCTTCATCAACAATGGGTTTCTTGTACCACCGCCACACACATACAGTGCAGGCTGGTTACCCAAGCGATAAGTCTCCACTTCATTGGCTATCGTCAATGCGGTGTATTCACAAAGCGTGCGCTGAACATCTTCTACTGCAAGATCTTTAAATTCTGTTAATTGTTGCTCTAGCCAAGGTAGGTTGAATAGTTCTCTACCAGTACTTTTCGGTGGCATTTGAGATAGATAAGACTCATTTAACAACTGTTCGAGTAAAGCTTGATTGAGTTGACCTTTAAGCGCAAATTGCGCATCACGGTCAAACTTCTCACCCGTGTGTTTATCAACCCAAGCGTCCATCAACATATTGCCCGGACCTGTATCATAACCAAGCGTTGGCTGATTAGGGCGCAGCACTGAAATATTCGAGATACCACCAATATTCAACACCACAACTGAGCTGTCTTGTGGCTGGAAAATAGTATGGTGGAAGGCAGGGACTAATGGCGCACCTTGTCCGCCTAATGCCATGTCTTTACGCCTGAAATCGGCAACCGTTTGAATCTGTGTTTTAGCGGCAATGATGTTGGCATCACCCAACTGCATGGTAAATGGAGATTCGCCGCTTGGCTGGTGGAATACCGTTTGACCATGATTACCAATCGCAGTCACAGAAGATGCAGGTGTACCTGACTTTTCGAGAAGTTGCAAAACCGCATCGCCAAACAGATGGCCAAGCTGGTGGTCGAGTTCTCCAATGGCAATTAAATCGGTTTTCTGACCAATACAAACTTCAAGCAGACGCGCTTTGAGGTCGTCAGGCATTGGGAACTCATCATGAGCAAGCAATGTGATGCGCGTATCTTCAATCGACACT
The DNA here is from genome assembly GCF_041470505.1 of Vibrio sp. 10N.261.55.C5. Taxonomy (NCBI): domain Bacteria; kingdom Pseudomonadati; phylum Pseudomonadota; class Gammaproteobacteria; order Vibrionales; family Vibrionaceae; genus Vibrio; species Vibrio sp. 10N.261.55.C5. The sequence goes on along the minus strand of NZ_JBFRMS010000016.1, from coordinate 22,605 downwards.
AAGGCAGTATCAACACCGTCCATACTCGTCCCTGACATCACACCGATATACAGTTCTTTATGATCCATTCCTAAGCTCTTGCACTGCATTCTTAAAGTCTTCCACAGGTTGGTTTAAAAACATTGTAAAGCAAATTTAAAGAGAATAATCTCGGGAAGTTTATGAAATTAGGTTTAATAAGGGATAAATATGGGACCGTTGTGGGTTGATGTTGCAGGCTACGAGCTGACAGCTGAAGACAGAGAAATTTTAGAGCACCCAACTGTTGGTGGTCTCATCTTATTTGCTCGAAACTACCACGATAGCAAACAGTTATCGGCGTTAAACAAAGAAATTCGTAAGGTAGCGAAACGTCCTATTTTGATTGGTGTTGACCAAGAAGGTGGTCGAGTTCAGCGCTTCCGCGATGGCTTTTCAATTATCCCAGCTGCTCAAGAATTCGCGACTAAGAATAACGGTGAACATTTAGCAGAACAGGCTGGCTGGCTGATGGCGGCAGAATTGATTGCCCACGATATCGATCTGAGCTTTGCGCCAGTATTAGACAAAGGCCATGACTGTAAAGCGATTGGTAGCCGAGCGTTTGGCGAAGATATTGATACTATTGTTCGTCATAGCAGCGCTTTCATCAAAGGCATGAAGTCGGTTGGCATGGCGACGACAGGCAAGCACTTCCCTGGACACGGTGGCGTGATTGCTGACTCACACTTAGAGACGCCATATGACCCTAGAGACGACATCTTTGAAACAGACATGGCAATCTTCAAGGCGCAAATTGAAGCTGGAATATTGGATGCCATGATGCCAGCTCACGTGGTTTTCTCTCACTATGATGATCAACCTGCGAGCGGTTCACAGTATTGGCTGCAGAAAGTATTGAAGCAGCAGCTTGGGTTTAAAGGCTTGGTGTTCTCTGATGATTTAACGATGGAAGGCGCTGCCATAATGGGTGGACCAGCCGACAGAGCGAAAGCGGCCTTGAATGCAGGTTGTGACATGGTGTTGATGTGTAATAAACGAGATGCACAAATTGAAGCTCTGGATAACTTAGCGATTCAAGAGGTGCCTTTAGCCAACTCATTGCTTAAAAAACACAGCTTTGATTTGTCGACACTTCACTCGGATGCTAGGTGGAAAGAGACCTCAGAGACGATTAAGCGAATGCTAGGCAGTGAGTGATAAATAAACACATAATAATTTTAGATAAGGCGATATGATAAATATCGCCTTTTTTGTATGTGTGATCCGTGGTTTAAACCTATTTATCTCTTAGAGTGAGCTAAATTCAATGTGTAAGATAAGATTTACAGTTGATGTTTTTTATTGTTTACACTTGCAATCGTTTTTTTAGCTGTTATTGTGTTTTTAAAGATTGTTAGCCCAAATGGAAATGTTGGGTGTAAAAATAAATATACAGGTTGAGTTATGCAGAAAAGTGAATTAAGCAATGTCAATATCATCGACGAACAGGTACTGATTACTCCTGAGGAGTTAAAAGCAAAACTGCCTTTGAGTGATAATGCTCGTCGTTTCATTCAAGAGTCTCGTCAAACTATCGCAAACATCATTCATAAGAAAGATCATCGCATGCTTGTTGTATGTGGCCCATGTTCTATCCATGACATTGAAGCTGCGAAAGAGTACGCGAAACGCCTAAAAGCCTTATCTGAGCAACTTAGCGATCAACTGTATATTGTTATGCGTGTTTACTTTGAGAAACCTCGTACCACTGTCGGTTGGAAAGGTTTGATCAATGACCCACATCTAGACGGCACTTTCGATATTGAGCATGGTCTGCATGTAGGTCGTGAACTACTTGTTGAACTCGCTGAGATGGAAATCCCACTAGCGACTGAAGCATTAGACCCAATTAGCCCGCAATACCTAGCAGATACCTTCAGCTGGGCGGCTATTGGCGCTCGTACGACTGAATCTCAAACTCACCGTGAGATGGCAAGTGGTCTTTCAATGCCAATCGGTTTTAAAAACGGCACCGATGGCAACCTAGGCACTGCAATCAACGCAATGCAGGCGGCTTCTTCTAGCCACCGTTTCATGGGTATCAGCCGCGAAGGTCAGGTTGCACTACTAACAACGCAAGGTAACCCAAATGGTCACGTGATTTTACGTGGCGGTAAGCAGACGAACTACGATTCAGTATCGGTACACGAATGTGAGCAAGAGCTGGGTAAATCTGGCTTAGAGGCCGCGCTAATGGTCGACTGTAGCCACGCGAACTCTCGTAAAGATTTCCGTCGCCAACCTTTAGTTGCAGAAGATGTGATTCACCAAATTCGTGAAGGCAACAAGTCGATTATCGGCCTGATGATTGAAAGCCATATTAACGAAGGAAATCAATCTTCGGATATACCTCTCAATGAGATGAAATACGGCGTTTCTATTACCGACGCGTGTATCAATTGGGATTCAACTGAGGCACTATTGAAACATGCACATACGGAATTAGTCCCGTTCTTAGAGAACCGCTTGAAAGGTTAGTCAGAGTTTAAATTTAAGTGCCTCATCTAATGGGGCATTTTAAGATCTGTTGCTAGCGAACCTACGTGATTGTGGGATGATAGATTGGCACGGGCTTATAGATTAGTAAGGAATAAAATGGCCGTTGAACTGAACGAATTACGCGACCAAATCGATGCTGTCGATAAACAAATGTTGGATTTACTGGCTCAACGCCTTGCTCTAGTAGAGAAAGTAGGCGAAGTAAAAAGTGAACATGGTTTACCTATTTATGTACCAGAGCGTGAAGCTGCGATGCTGGCATCTCGTCGTCAAGAAGCCGAGAAAATAGGGGTTCCACCACAGTTAATCGAAGATATTTTGCGTCGTACTATGCGTGAGTCTTATGCCAGTGAGAAAGATTCTGGCTTTAAGTGTCTTAACCCAGAGTTACGTTCAGTGGTGATCGTTGGTGGTAATGGTCAACTTGGTGGCTTGTTTGGTCGTATGTTCAAACTGTCTGGCTACGAAGTGAAAGTCCTTGGCAGCCAAGATTGGGATACAGCCGATGAAATCTTGGATAATGCAGGACTTGTGGTTGTGACTGTTCCAATTCACTTAACTGAAGGTGTGATTGCGAAGCTAGGTAATCTACCAAGTGATTGTATTCTATGTGATTTGACGTCAATTAAATCTAAACCGCTGCAAGCAATGATGAACATGCACCAAGGCCCAGTGGTTGGATTGCACCCAATGTTTGGTCCTGATGTTCCAAGCCTTGCTAAGCAGGTGATTGTTTACAGTGATGGTCGTGGTTCTGAGAGCTACCAATGGCTACTGAATCAATTTGGTATTTGGGGCGCGAGCCTTTGCCAGATGGATGCAGCTGAACACGATCACGGCATGACCTTGATTCAAGCACTTCGTCACTTCACCTCTTTTGCTTACGGCTTACACCTGAGTAAAGAGAACCCGAATATTGATCAGCTTCTGAAGCTAAGCTCACCAATCTACCGACTTGAGATTGCGATGGTTGGTCGTCTATTTGCTCAAGACCCGAACTTGTACGGTGATATCATTCTGTCTTCGGATGAGAATATAGAGATGATTCGACGCTTCCATAGCTGTTTCGGAGAAGCGTTAGAAATCCTAGATGGCAAAGATAAGGCTAAGTTTGTTGAGAGCTTCAACCAAGTGAGTGATTGGTTTGGTGACTACTCACAACAATTCTTGCAAGAGAGCCAAAGTCTTCTAAAACAAGCACATGACTCGATTCATCGTGGTTAATACTGATTTGAAATCATAAAAAAGAGCGACCATCTGGTCGCTCTTTTTGTTTGTGCTGAACGCTATGAAAGCATTTTGCCTACAGTAGACTAAAAGCAATTAGATCATCATAGGCCAAATCAACAGGTCTTAGCTATTAACAACTAGTTAGCCATTAACAACTAGTTAGTCGTGATAGGTTTTTTGCTATCTTCACTCGATACGGTGTCGATGGTCGAGCTAATGTAAGGCACGTTAGTCAGGTTGATCTGCAAGCGAACCACATTATCAATCAGCTGAACTAGTGGGCCCCACTTAACCTTTTTCTCTTTCTCGAACACGTAGTTGAAGTTTTCCGGTGTCCAATCCATCAAGTATTGAGGGTTCAATGAACGACCAAGGAAGCGTACTTCATAATGCAAGTGTGGGCCGGTTGAGTTACCTGAGTTACCACAGCTCGCAATCACATCGCCTTTACTCACAAACTGACCGCTACGTACCTTGAACTTCTGTAGGTGCGCATAAGAACTCATGAAACCAAACGAGTGACGCATAGTAATAAAGTTGCCGAAGCCTTTTTTACTTGGGCGTACCGTTTCAATGACTCCATCTGCGGGCGCGACAATATCTTCACCACGCTTACACGTTAGATCGATACCAGTATGTACATGGCGTTTCCCTGAAATAGGGTTAGTGCGGCTACCATAAGAAGAAGATATACGTTGATAAGCCATCGGACTGTCGTTTGGAATCAAGCGGAACATTGTGGCTCTTACTGCTGAATCGACTGCAGCCGCATCAATGCGATCTTCTAAAGAAATATCATCGGTAAGCAGATCTTCATCAGCAAGACCCAGTACTGATTCCACATCGAATACACGCTTACCAAGTAGCTGAATCGTGCCTTCTTTCTCGGTCAGTGTTTGCGATAGCGAATGGTTGGTTTCTACTTGCTCAGCATAAAGAAATTCTGTTTGTTCTTTTTCAACAATCAGTGTTTCAATCAACTGTTGGGCATCACCCGCTTGCAGTGCGAGTTCTTGTTTACTCTCGAAGTGCATGTACGCCGCTCCGCCAATCAATAGCGGTACTGAAAAAATGGCAGTAGTGCAAATGAGCACGGCTTTACGGCCGAAGTAAAACGTCTGTTCCCCCTGACTGGAGGGAATAGTAATGGATAGTTTTTTAGACATGGTTCTGTATTAACTAAATGCTTCTAATAGAAAAAGGGTAATGGAGATGTCACTTACTACCTAAGTCGGTAAGGTGTTCAATCTCTCTATAAAGCAGGTCATCGTCGCCAACATTAAGCTCCACAAGTCGCTTAAGGTGGCTGATACTATCAATATCTAAATGCTCTATGCGTAAACGCATTGAGGTATTGATGGTAGAGACTATCGTTGCTTCTAACTGAATATTGATATCACTGTTTTCGAGCTTAAAGCTCACTTGAACAGGGACATCATGGCTAAGTTGTTTTGATTCATTGCATTGAATGAGTAAACCATGGAGTGATAAGTCTTGCACTGAGCCTGATATATTTACTTGTCCTTGTGAGATCTCAGTAGGGACTTGATAAATAACTCGTGAAAATTGACGTCTTTCAACCATAAGTAATCTCTCTATATCGATGCATTACACGTAAGCCAGATATATCAAAGGCCGCTATTATCGCGGCCTTTGTTCAAAATACAAGCTTATTTACTTAGCTATACGCTTGTACTTGATACGGTGCGGCTCTGCCGCTTGTGCGCCTAGAGTCTGCTTAAGCCACTCAGTGTACTCAGTATAGTTACCTTCGTAGAAGTTAACTTGACCTTCATCACGGTAGTCTAAGATATGGGTCGCAATACGGTCAAGGAACCAACGGTCATGCGAGATAACCATTGCACAGCCCGGGAATTCAAGCAGTGCTTCTTCAAGAGCACGTAGCGTTTCAACGTCAAGGTCGTTGGTAGGCTCATCGAGTAGCAGTACGTTACCGCCCGCTTTTAGCAGTTTCGCTAAGTGAACACGGTTACGTTCACCACCAGAAAGCTCACCGATGATCTTCTGTTGGTCGTTGCCTTTAAAGTTGAAACGAGAACAGTAAGCACGCGCAGGGATTTCGAAGTTGTTGATCTTAATGATATCAGCGCCTTCAGAGATCTCTTGGAATACTGTCTTAGTGTCGTCCATGCTGTCACGGAACTGATCAACAGAAGCAAGCTTAACGGTTTCGCCTAGTTCAACTGTACCTGAATCTGGCTGTTCTGCACCGCTTAGCATCTTGAATAGTGTTGATTTACCTGCACCGTTGGCACCAACGATACCGACGATTGCACCCTTAGGCATGCTGAACGATAAGTCGTCGATAAGAACGCGATCACCAAACGATTTAGTTAGGTTGTTCACTTCAAGAACTTTGTCACCTAGACGCTCACCTGGAGGGATAAACAGTTCGTTAGTTTCGTTACGCTTCTGGTATTGGCCAGTTGTCAATTCTTCAAAACGAGCCATACGAGCTTTAGACTTAGCTTGACGGCCTTTAGGGTTTTGACGAACCCATTCAAGTTCTTTCTCGATTGTCTTTTGACGTGCGCTTTCGCCCGCTTTTTCTTGCTTAAGACGCTCGTCTTTTTGCTCTAGCCAAGACGTGTAGTTACCTTCCCATGGGATACCTTCACCACGGTCAAGTTCTAGAATCCAGCCAGCTGCGTTGTCTAGGAAGTAACGGTCGTGGGTAATCGCCACAACAGTACCACTGTAATCAACAAGGAAGTGCTCAAGCCATGCTACTGATTCTGCATCCAAGTGGTTGGTTGGTTCATCAAGAAGCAGCATGTCTGGCTTTTCAAGAAGTAGACGACAGATAGCAACACGACGACGCTCACCACCTGATAGGAATTCAATTTTCGCATCCCACTCAGGAAGACGAAGTGCATCAGCAGCACGCTCTAGAGCAGTCTCTAAGTTGTGACCGTCTTTTGCTTGAATCAGAGCTTCTAGTTCGCCTTGCTCTTTTGCCAGTGCATCGAAGTCTGCATCTGGTTCTGCGTAAGCTGCGTAAACCGCATCAATACGCTTAAGTGCGTCAGCAACGTCAGAAACCGCTTCTTCTACGATTTCACGAACAGTTTTTGATTCGTCTAGCACAGGCTCTTGTGGTAGATAACCTACTTTAAGGCCTTGTTGTGCACGTGCTTCACCATCAATATCAGTATCAATACCAGCCATGATACGTAGTAGGGTAGATTTACCTGAACCATTTAGACCCAAAACACCGATTTTAGCGCCAGGAAAAAAGCTAAGAGAAATGTCTTTAAGAATTTGACGCTTAGGTGGAACAGTTTTGCTCACCCGAGACATGGTATATACGTATTCAGCCATTGCCGATCGATCCTAATTATTGTTCAAAATTGTCTGCTATTTTATACCAATATCCTCAAAGATGTTACTCCTAGGGCAGAAAAGCCACTCTTGAACTAATCCTTACCTATTATTGTCACATTGGTCATTAAAACTATATTTAATGGGCTTCTGAGGCGAAGTGTTAAATATTAATAATATTTACACTCAAATCCTTTACATTTGATGTGATGTCGGGCGTAAATAGACTTCACGTATTCATACACGCACTAAGGAAAGAGCGAATGTTTTTCCGCATTGGTAATACGAAAATTGCTGTGGCTGCATCGGCAATTTTGTCTTCGGTTTCACTGGCTCCGGTCGCTATGGCTAGCAATGCATCCGAGCTTGAAATGCAGCGTGACGTTTATGACAAAGCGCAAGAGGTTTTAGACAGCCGTGATCTAAAAGCTTACTCCGCGCTGCGTAACAAAATTCAAACATACCCTTTAACACCTTACACCGATTATCGGGCCTTTCTGATTGGCTTAGGTGATCGCACACCTGCTGAGGTCGATGCTTTCATTGAAGAGAACAAGGCATTGCCTTTCTCCAATCGAATGCGCGCACCTTATTTGGACTCATTGGCTTCTCAAAAACAGTGGAAGACGATCCTTGAGTTTCAAACCAAAGAGCCTGTCGGTGAAAAATACCAATGTATTTATTATCGAGCGCATTACGAGCAAGGTAACCAAGAGCTTGCCTTTAAAGGAGCTAAACAACTTTGGTTGAGTGGTAGTGGTGTTGATGACGCTTGTGACCCTTTATTTAAAAGCTGGGATCAAGCTGGGCTAAGAACTGATGAGCTGATTCTGGATAGAATGCTGCTAGCGTTCGAGGGCCGTAACGGTAAGTTAATGAGCTATCTGATTAAGCAATTGGATCATGATGAGTCAATTGCTCAAGCGAAGCAGATGAAGGCGTTGTACAACAAGCCTGAAAATGTACTCGCGTTTGCTAAAAAACATCCAGCGAATGAATTCTACCAAGCTCAAACCGAGTTTGCTTTCGAGAAGCTAGCAAGGAAATCATCAAGCAGTGCTCAAAAGGTGTTTGATGATGTCATCAAGGCTCAGAAGTTTTCGAAAGAGAAATCTCAAGAGCTCGCTGATTACCTAACGTTTCGTCTGATCAACACCGACTCTGAAGAGTTAATGGTGTGGCGCGACAAAATGCTCGCGAGTTCATCAAAGCAAGTTCTGCTGGAACGACGTGCTCGCTTAGCAATTCAACATGCCGATTGGACGGGTTTGAAAGAGTGGATAGCGCGCTTGGATGATAAACATCAGGCTTCGCTTCGTTGGCAATATTGGCAGGGCAGATCTGAAATCGCGACGGGCGATACTGACAAAGGCAATAAGCGACTGTCAGATATCTTGGGTCAGCGTAATTTCTACAGTGTGGCTGCGGCTAAGCAGTTAGGTAAGCCAGTTCAATATCCAACATCGACACTTAAATACAATGCTGAAACAGTGAAGCCATTCGACACCTCTTTGGTGCGTATTGGTGAACTGATTGACCGAGACAAAATTGCGGCAGCGAAAAGTGAATGGCGCTGGTTACTGACCAATGCAGATAAAGAGCAAAAAGAGATGCTTGCCGCTTACGCTGCGACACAGCGTTGGAATCACTTTACCGTAACAGCGAGTATCTCTGCGAAGATGTGGGATAACATTGCGCTGCGCTTCCCTGTTGCTCATAAGTGGTGGTTTAACTTCTACGCTGAAAAGCACGATCTCGATCCAATCACTTTGATGTCTTTAGCAAGACAAGAGAGTGCGATGGATTCAGAAGCTCGCTCTCCAGTTGGCGCGCGTGGCATTATGCAAATTATGCCCAAGACGGCGCAATACACAGCGAACAAACATAAGATTAAGTATCAGGGCAGCGATGATCTTTATGATGTCGGCAAAAACATTGAGATTGGCAGTCACTACTTAGATGGTTTACTCGCTCAATATGATGACAACCGTATCTTTGCGTTTGCGGCTTATAATGCTGGACCTAGCCGTGTGAAACAGTGGCGTTCACGCAGCGATGAAAAGCTCGATGCCTTTGCATTTATCGAAATGATCCCATTCAAAGAGACACGTGGCTACGTTCAGAATATCTTGATGTTTGAGACCTACTATCGAGATATCTTGGGTGAGAAAGGGACGTTTTTAGCGCCCCATGAGGCAAAAACGAAATACTAAGCCTTCGGCATTTGGCCCGAAACTGAGTAAGAATAAAGGCAGTGAGTGCTAACCATTTCCACTTACTGCCTTTTTACATTGGATCGCATCAAGTGTTTCGGTATAAAGTGTTAAACGCTTTCAATCGTTAAGCGACTCTTTAAAGTCAGAATTTAAAAGTAAGTGTAGAGATATGGCATCACAACCTGAATATGATAATTGGCAACAACTGATGGACTTGGTAAAGACGGCTGTCGAAAAAGATCAGCACGAGCTGTTGTTGACTATGATGATGACACCAGACGAGCGAGATGCTCTGGTTGCTCGAATTAATATCTTCTGTGAGCTGATGAAAGGCGATATGTCTCAACGACAGGTGAGTCAAATGCTGGGCGTAGGCGTAGCGACGATAACCAGAGGCTCAAATGAGCTAAAGGCCAAATCTGAGCAAGAGAAAGTCGTGATCGCCGACCTATTGCTAAAGTAATAATGGAATTAAGCTATCACGCGATAGTATGAATACGAATTCGATAAAAAACGCTAACTGGATGTTAGCGTTTTTTGTTTCTGAAGATTGTTCTTGGAATCTTTTGAAGTTTAAGGAAGCCTCAAATACTAAATAGGAAAGTGTTCAGGATTCACAAATGGGATCAGAGCCAAAATTAAAGCTTGATGATAGACCGAACTGCGTGACAATTGGTTATGTGTCAGTAGGCCAATGGCACCACCTTTCTGTTTGATATTGTCGGTACCAAACACTTCATCCATCACATCCCCTAACTCGTTTGCATGCTCTAGTTTCTCAAGCACGGCTGGTGGCAGCATCAGACTTGCTGAACGAGACTCGCCACGTTGGCCATTCGTTTCGATCACCATCCAGGCAAAGGTGACGTTTGTTTCTATTCCCGCTTCTAGACCAACATAGAAGTCTGCATCAGGCTGAGCTTGAGTTGCGTTGTGAACTCGATTCACGGCACCTTGATAGGTTTCATCATTGCTCATCGGTTGATCGGCGACACCACTAGGGACGCTGATGCCTTTGAAATCAAATTCAGTATCAGGAAAAGCAGATAAGAACGCACTTTTAACGGCGTTTATTTTAGCTGGGTTCAGCGATGCGATGATTACAGATTTCATGTGTCGGATTCTTTTTGTTGTCGATTAGATTGAGTTGATGTTGTCGGTACCAGTCACTCAACTCTTCTAGTGGCATGGGTTTACCAAAGTAATAGCCTTGCAGCATATCGCACTGTGCATCCTGTAACCACTGGTGCATGTCTTGAGTTTCAATCCCTTCGGCGGTGACCTTTTTCCCCTGAGCATGACACAACCCGATAACTGGTTTTACGATGTTCTGGTTATCGGTTTCAATTAAGGTATCCAAAAACGCTTTATCCAATTTAATTTTCTGAGTTGGATACTGCACCAGTTGAGTGATAGAGGTGTAACCGGAACCAAAGTCATCAATCGCCAGTCGATAACCCATGCATGACAGCTCATTCAGCAATGGGAAGCCTTCTGAGTTTGAGTAAAAGGTTTCAGTGATTTCAAAATCGATTAGGCTTGGTGGAATTCGATTTAACTCCGCGTGTTCTTTAATGAAACCCGCAAGGTGAGTGGTTTCAATGCCAGCAGAAGATAAGTTGATCGACAATTGAATCGAGTGATCAAATTGAGTCTGAAGTCGATGGAATGAAGCAAACGCATTCTGTATTACCCAGCGGTCAACATGTTCGAACAGCCCGGTTTGTTCGGCTATTGGAATGAACTCATCCGGTGGAACCAAACCAAGTTGCTTTGAATTCCAACGTAATAACACCTCAACGCCAATAACATCAGTCCCGGTAGAATCCATGTAGGGCATGTAAACGAGCCTGAATTCATCATCAAAATTCTTACCTCTAAGCGCACGTTCAATGTCTGCTTGGCGCTGAATGGCTTTGTCTAAATCCCGTGAATAGTCAGCAAATTGGTTTTTACCGGCACGCTTGGCTTGGTACATCGCAGTATCCGCGTTGGACAGTAGCTTCTCGATTGAGTTGCCATCATTAGGGTAGGTCGCAATACCAATACTGACCGTGATCGGAAAGCTGCCTGATTCGGTGACAAAACCTTTTTGCAGTGGAGTCAGTAAATCATTCGAGAATCGATGCGCGACATTTCCTCGGTGACTAGGAGCGTTAATGTAGACAACGAACTCGTCTCCAGAAAGTCGGGCTGGCATACAATGAGCGTCGAACTCCTCTTTATAGTGACGACAAATATCTGAAATACGCTGAGCAAAAGAGACCAGAATCGAGTCGCCGATTTGATGTCCGTATTTGTCGTTCACAAACTTGAAGTTGTCCAAGTCAAAATAGAGAACCCAGGTTTCGGTATTCGAACTCGGTTTTGGCAACGATTGCTGAACGAAGGTTTGAAACTGATGCCTATTGGCTATTTGGGTTAACTGATCATTTTCGGCCAAGAGCTTGGTCTGTTGGTAGGTGTTATCTAACTCTTGGTACATGTCATAAAAACGCTGTGATAGGCGGCCAAGCTCGTCACGAGTGCCTAAGCGTTCAATGTTCTTACGTTGTTTTTTTTCGACTTGCTGTAGCTGTCGATCGAGCCGTGTTATTGGAGTAATCACAGTGCGAGACAGAAGCATGAGTAGCAGAGCGACAGTTACAAACGCAGACAGTGCAAACGACAAACTCAGCTTGTTCCAAATTGAATCGAGCTTGTTTTCCAACAGGAATTGCGCCGGATCGACCGTGGCGTACAGTTCTGGTGCAAGCTTGACTGAGTGAGTAACATCATTTTCCAAAGAAACCGCTATGGATGTGAAGAACAAGCTGGTTTGGTAGTCGAACTCTATCTGTTTTCTCAGCGCATTAAATTTGTCGAGAGAGACAGAGACAACAACAAAGAACACATCGTCGGGTTGATTGTTAACGGTTGGGAAAATCGCTTTTCTATCTACCTTGTCATAGTGAACCAACATCCCTTCGCCTTGGGAGTTTTGAATATAGTTGGTACTCGATGTTGCTAAGGTGTCTTGATAGTGCAGGTCAACATACTCCAATATCTTACTGTCAATCTGAGTGCGTGAGTCATTGCTATTATCCGCGTAATAACGCAGTTTTCGATCACCATTAAGAAGCGCTAAACCTGTATAGCTTTCATCGTCATCTTGCAGGAAATGAATGGCTTCTCGAAGATTACTGACCAGTTCAAGATCGCGAGATAGATTTTGGTCAGTGAGAAAATAACGCTTCACCATATCACTCTGGGTCAAGGTGTAAGAGTAGCTATTGAGGAACGAACGAGATTGGCGAAAGTATCCGGCTAGTTTTTCCATGTTCAGTTGAAGTGCGTTGTCTTCGCGTTTGATGAAACTGCTTTTTTGCGTCGAATAAATAATATAGCTAGAAGCCGCGGTACTGATCAGTATCACAGGGGCTATTAGTAGTAAGATTTTAGTACTTAGCTTCATAGTTAATGACAACACTATTTATAAATTAAGCGCATAAGTTTATGTTACTTAATGCTTACTCGCTATTAATTATACGTAGTTCGATGATTTCCTGTGAAGGGGGTAAGGTTTTGTCTTTATTGATAAAAAAAGCCACTAATGAGTTTTTGTTAGAAAGGCTCAAGTAGTGGAGAGAGTAAGCGTGCCGAATGTGCGAAACAAGTGAATTGTGTTTCAGGCATGCTAGGGTGAGTTTTCTTAGCGAGAATAGTACTCGACTAGAGGGTGATTTAAGTATTTGGCCTACTGTAGGCCAAATACTTATGTTAGCTAAAAGCTGATACTCACTTTCAGCTATGACAACTTAACTTGAGTCGCTTTGATGTTCTCACTTGGGTAGCAACCCAACACCTTAAGGTGGCGAGTAATGGCTGTTAGTTCCGTTATCGCTTGTTGCATATTATCTGAATCCAGATGCGCCTCTAAATCGACATAGAACATCTCTTCCCAAGGGTTACCCATGATAGGACGAGATTCTAGCTTAGTCATGTTGATGCCTAAGCGTTGCAGGATCAGTAGTGTTTCTACCAAAGAACCCGCCTCTTGAGATGTCGACATGATGAGCGTTGTTTTCGCTGGTATTTGAGTCGATACTTCAACAGGCTTACGCGCCACAACGATGAAACGAGTGTGGTTCTCTGTTTGGTTTGCAATATTGCTCTGGATTGGCTGTAGTCCATAAAGCTTACCGCTCGATGCATTACCAATAGCAGCTACGTCATTACCACCCAATTCTTTAACTTTTTTCATTGCATCAGCGGTGCTTGCGCAAGACTCAAGGTTGACACCCTTAAGGCGGCTCAAGAACTCACTGCATTGTTGATGAGGTTGTGGGTGCGAGTAGAGTGTTTTGATGTCTTCTAAACGGATATCACTTTTAGCAACAAGGCAGTGCTCAATCGGTTGAGAAAGTTCGCCAACAATGTATAGAGTCGTATGCTGTAACAGGTCGTAGACCTCGTTAATTGACCCTGAACTGGTGTTCTCAATCGGCAGGACACCGTAGTCGGCATGGCCAGACTCTACTGTTGATGCGACTTCTTTGAAGTGATTACAGTTCAGCTCAATCAATTCCATATTCTTGCGGCTGAAGTATTCGCGGCTCGCAAGGTGAGAATACGATCCCTTAGAACCTAAGAATGCAACGCGAGCCAATGGTTTACGGCTTTGCGGGTTCGCTAGGTTTTGTAAGTATGACTGTTGTAGTAAAACGGAATCTTCGATGATGGTGTGAAACAGCTTGGTAATGTACTGCGCATCAAGTTCGTATTTATCTTTGCCGTTGTTGATCAGCTTAACTAATAGTTGTTGTTCTCGTACTGCATCACGAACTGGTTTTGATGTCTCTACTTTGCTTTTAGCGACTTCGATACTTAGCTTGCGACGCTCTGAAAGTAACTTCAGGAGTTCGTCGTCTAAATCATTAAGACGAAGGCGGATATCATCCAGTGAAATTGAGCGGTCAGTCATAAATGTGTCCTTATAAAAAAGCCTCCCTAGTGTGGGAGGCTTCTTGTTCGTTTTTGACTTGTTTTTCTAAAACGACTTAGCCTCCGATTTACGGAAGAAAAAAGAAGTCAAAAATAAACAAAGATTGAGTGTGCATAAAAAGTGATTGTTTTATGAATGTTTAAACACAATAAGCAAGCTAGCTACGAGCGTCAAGCAAAAAAATAGCGCCCTGAGGCGCTATTTTTTAATCTGTTCTCTTTCCTTATTCTACTTCAGCTTCTAGCTCTTCGATTTCAGGCTTTTCAGCGCGGCGCGCTTCTGGTTTATGGCGTAGCTTGTTGAGTTGACGCTCTAGTTTTTGTTCTACTTCGTTGATCGCTACGTAGAGGTCGTCATGGATTGATGAAGCAACAAGTTGGCCTTTTGGTACGGTTAGTACCGCTTCAAATTTCTTCTTCTTGTTTGGTTCTTCGCTAAAGCTCGCTTGGCAGCCAATGATGTCTACTTGCCATTTATCTAGCTTTTTAAATTTGCTTTCTATGTGATCACGGATTGCAGAGGTAATGTCGATGTTTTTACCAGTGATGTTCATTTTCATAGAAGTTTTCCTCTGTTGTATCCCTCATGGGTTAACTTCAGATTACGACTTTTAGGAATAAAGAATGTGATCTAGATCTTGTTTTGGTTGGGTGGGATAAGCATTAAAATCAAATGTGATCTTACGCAAGTCTTAGTATCTTTTTGGCGAAAAATGCTTGTTATCCTTATGAAAAACGATAACTTGGAGGCAAGGCTTCGCTAAAAATTAAATCAGTTTTTAGGGGCGTCCTACAGCCTATGGAAAGTGCTTGATTGAAATTTACTCAATAGTGTTTTGTGATATAGGTCTTGTAATATAGGTCGCTACATAAGCTTCTTCAGAATTAGATAAACAAAAGCCGCATAAGTATTCTTATGCGGCTTTTGTGTTTTTTAGCTTTACCTAATACCTTTGGCTCCCCAGCTCTGGGATGGAGGCGATCCTAGTCGTTAGTGTTCAGTAATCTCGCTGTGCCGTCCTCTCGGATAGCATTGATAGCTTGTAATTGTTTATAGATTACGAAGTAACGATTGATGTTGGCAACATAGGTTACGGGTTCTTTACTCACGTATTTGCGAGTGATGATTTCTACGTTTTTAAACCAGATGTTTGGGTTGTAACCTTTCTGCTTGGCAATGCTCCTCATCTTTCTGATCTTAGCAGGACCAGCGTTGTAAGAAGCCAAGGTAAAGTAGATTTGATTGTCGGGTGATATTGCCGGGTCGTCAAAATATCGGTCTTTGATAAAGCGCATATACTTCACACCCGCATGGATGTTGTTATCCACCTTATGGATGTTCTTGATGTTGACGTTTTTATCTTTGGCGGTACTCGGTAATACCTGCATCACACCAATAGCCCCGCGATGAGAAATCCGGCTCTGATCCAGTCCTGATTCTTGGAAACCTTGAGCTGACATCATCAAAGGATCAAATTCATACTTGCTCGAATACTTTTCAAAGACATCTGAGAGTTTAGCTACTCGGTCTACTTTATTGGGGTTGAGTGCTCGGCCTAACCAGCGAGTATTGTCGATGTATTTCTGGTAGATGACATTCCCAAGCAGGGTGCCTGTTCGTGCGGTCTTGACGTATTTGTTTATCTCTTTCTTCAGTTGAGGGCTGTCTTTTCTTAAAGCCCAAGCAATACGACCATTTTCTAGTAAAGGTAAGTCGTTATGGACTTGAATGTTTTCCATTACATCGATCCAGAGCTTGGCTTTATGGTTATCCAGAATTGTGCCTTGTATATAACCTTGGTTAACCAGTTCTATCAGCTCGTAGTCTTGTAATGACTCCTCGATAAAGTGGACATGCAGTGGTGGTAAACCTAGCTCGTTAAGCTCCTTATTAACTCTTTGTACACTCTCGAAGTAACTCGAGCTTGCTCGTATCCACACCTCTTTGCCACTCAATTGCTTGATTTCGGTGATAGGTTCGGCCTTTTTCCCTGTGATAATGAGTTCTTTACCATCTTTAATCATCGGATCCGAAAAATCGATGGTTCGTAATCGTTTATCGGTGATCGTTAGGTTAGCGACAGCGACATCACCATAGCCAGACTCTAAAGAGGGAAGTAGATCATCTCGTTGCACGGGGATGATTTGAACATTGAGATAGGGATGTTTCTTACGAAGGCTTTTCTCAAAGTGGTAGAGCATTTCTGCCACGATGCCTTTTGGCTTGCCATCCTCGATGTAATAGAAACCAAGATCGGCAGACACTAGCACTCTAACCGTTCCTTTGGTTTTGAGCACATCCAAGTCACCCATGTAAGGCTTATTGCTTAATGGAGACAGTTCTAATGCGTAGGATAAGTGGCTAAACAGCGATATCCAGATAAATAATAACAACCTACTCACATCCACACTCCATGTTGATGTTTTGTTAAAAGTTATCTTTTGAAGATACCGTGTATTATGCGATCCATCAAGTTTGCGATATGTAGATGAAAAAAAGCGCGCTAGTAAATTAGCGCGCTTTTAGGATTGAGATGTAAGAGGTTTGATTAAGGTAGTGGGTTTAACTCAATCAACTTTTCTGTTCTTAACACAGCGTCATCTAGGCCGAGTTGTTGATAAGCTTTTAGCTGGATATCTAAAGACTTACGCGCAGCAATGGTGTCTGGGTAAGTTTTTTGCAGCTCTTGCGTTCTGTTGATCGCAGCAATCCAAGCTTCGCGGCGTAGGTAGAAATCAGCGGTTGCTAAGTCATACTCTGCTAGGCGGTTCTTAAGTGCGAACATGCGTTTTTGTGCATCTTCAGCATAAGGGCTGCTAGGGAAACGTTCGAGTAGTCGCTTGAAGTCAGCAAACGCAAGCTTCACTGGTTCAGGATCTCGGTCACTACGGTCGATATTAAAAATATCGTGCATGAAGTTTCGATCTTGTGCCATGTGCGTTAAGCCGCGCATGTAAAGAACCCAGTCTTGTTTCTCATGCGTTGGGTTCAAACGTAGGAAACGTGAAATGGTAGCAAGGCCAAGTGCCAAGTCATCATTTTTGTAGTAAGCGTAAATCAGATCGAGCTGTACTTGCTCAGAATAGGCGCCGAATGGGTAACGTGAGTCTAGGGCTTCTAGCTTTTCTATTGCTGAAAGCCAGCTACCGCTCTGCAGTGATTCTTGCGCGTCAGAGTAGAGAACCGATGGTGGTACATCTGGCACTATCTCTTCACTACTTGAACAACCAACCAAGAGTGATACGGCTAATAGACCCGATAAAGTAAGGTGTTTCATGTCAGGCGTCGATTCCTTGAATTAAATATTTCGTAAGCTTCCGTTACTTTCTAACCAGTAACAGATACAATGATGCAATTATTCTATTTTATCCATACTAATGGGTATTAGTCTCACGGTTTTTAAAAAAGTTCGATATGGCTCAGCAGATCACATTAACAGACACAGTAAAAAGCAGCCAGTTAGGTCAACGTTTAGACCAAGCTGTCGCTGAACTATTTACCGATTTTTCTCGCTCTCGCATTAAAGAGTGGCTTCTTGACGGCAAAATCCAAGTGGATGGCGAAGTTATTACAAAGCCGCGCGTTAAGGTTTTGGGCGGTGAAGAGATCATCTTGCAAGCTGAACTTGCAGATGAAGAGCGCTGGGAAGCACAAGATATTCCTCTAAACATTGTCTACGAAGATGATGACTTATTGGTTATCAATAAGCCTCGCGATCTGGTTGTACACCCAGGCGCAGGCACACCGGATGGAACCATACTAAACGCATTGCTTTTCCATTACCCACAGATTGCAGAAGTGCCTCGTGCAGGTATTGTGCACCGTCTTGATAAAGACACAACAGGCCTTATGGTTGTGGCTAAAACGGTTCCAGCTCAAACTCGTCTTGTGCGTGCGCTTGCTAAGCGTCGTATTACTCGTGAGTATGAAGCAATTGCAATTGGCAAAATGACCGCTGGTGGTGTGGTAGAGAAAGGCATTAGCCGTCATGCAACTAAGCGTACCTTAATGGATGTAAATGAATTAGGAAAGCCAGCGGTAACTCACTACCGTGTTGCTGAGCACTTCCGCGAGCATACTCGTATTCGTCTACGCCTAGAAACGGGTCGTACTCACCAAATTCGTGTTCACATGTCATACCTTCAGCATCCGCTGCTAGGTGACGTTGCATACGGTGGTCGTGCTCGTATTCCAAAAGGTGCATCTGAAGAACTAACAACAATGATTCGTTCTTTTGATCGCCAAGCACTGCACGCCGTTATGCTTAAATTTGTTCACCCAATTACAGGTGAAGAAGTTGAGTTCCACGCTCCTGTGCCAAATGACATGGTCGTGATGGCTGAAGCGTTACGTGTTGATGCGCGCGAAAACTTGGAAGACGACATTTAATCATGTCGATGATCATCCCTAACTGGAATGCACCAAAAAACGTGAAAGCATTTGCTTCGACACGTTTTGATGGTTTTTCTACTGGTGCGTATCAAGGATTAAACCTAGGTACGCATGTTGGGGATGATGCTTCGCTTGTTGAAAACAACAGAGCCTGGCTCAAGCAACACGCTAATATGCCTGCCGCTCCGGTATGGCTACATCAAACTCACTCAACAGATGTCGTTACGGTTTTACACCCTACGGCAGATATTCTTGATGCTGACGGTGCATTTACCACAGCTAAAGATGTTGTTTGTTCTGCGATGACAGCCGATTGCTTACCTGTAATCCTTACTGATACCAAAGGCACTCAAGTTGCTGCAGTTCATGCTGGTTGGCGTGGTCTTGCTGGTGGCATTCTTGAAAATGCCGTCGCAAAGTTTTCAAACTTAGGTTCAGAGAATAAGATCATTGCTTGGCTTGGTCCTGCAATAGGCAAACAAGCTTTTGAAGTAGGCGATGATGTGTTGGAAGCTTTCGTTAGTTTTGACTCTCAAGCTAAGCTCGCATTTGAAGCCAAAGCTGAACCAGGCAAATGGCTAGCGAATATGTCTCAGCTTGCAACGCAACGACTGAACAAAGTTGGTGTAACTTCTGTGACAGACTCTAATCTATGTACCTTCGCTGATGCCGATGCGTTCTATTCTTATCGTCGTGATGGTATTACTGGACGCCAAGCTACTTTTATTTGGTTAGAGTAACCTTTAACTAGTGCAACCTTTAACTAGTGCAACCAGTCATCCAGCTCATTTATATTTTTATAACAGCTCTATTCTTCATTCTTATCCCTTGAAAATCCGCGTTACCGTATCCATCTTCTAACCATAAGATAAACATATCTAAGAGTAGGAAGGTTGGCATGCGTCTCGATCGATTCACTAGTAAATTCCAAATTGCGATATCTGATGCTCAGTCGCTCGCATTAGGTCGTGATCACCAATATATAGAGCCTGTGCACCTAATGGTGTCTTTGCTTAATCAAGATGGTAGTGCAATTCGTCCATTGCTCACCATGCTGAATATTGATGTGGTTCAATTGCGTTCAAAGCTAAGCGAAATATTAGACCGTGTACCGAAAGTAAGTGGTATCGGTGGTGATGTTCAACTGTCGAATGCAATGGGTACTTTGTTCAACCTATGTGACAAGGTCGCACAAAAGCGTCAAGACACATACATTTCTTCGGAAGTCTTCCTACTTGCCGCAATTGAAGATAAAGGCCCTTTAGGTAACCTGCTTAAAGAGCTAGGTCTTACTGAGCAAAAATTATCTCAAGCTATCGAGCAGGTTCGTGGCGGTCAAAAAGTTGATGACCCAAATGCCGAAGACCGACGCCAAGCGTTAGAGAAGTTCACCATCGATCTGACTGAAAGAGCGGAGCAAGGCAAGCTGGATCCGGTAATTGGCCGAGATGACGAAATCCGCCGTACTATCCAAGTACTTCAGCGTCGTACTAAGAACAACCCAGTCATTATCGGTGAACCTGGTGTTGGTAAGACAGCTATCGTTGAAGGTTTGGCTCAGCGCATTATTAACAATGAAGTGCCAGAAGGTTTAAGAGGCCGACGCGTACTTTCATTAGACATGGGTGCTTTGGTAGCTGGCGCTAAATATCGTGGTGAGTTTGAAGAGCGTTTGAAGTCAGTCCTCAATGAATTGTCTAAAGAAGAGGGCAATATCATTCTCTTCATCGATGAAATTCATACTATGGTCGGCGCTGGTAAAGGTGAAGGCTCTATGGATGCCGGTAACATGCTAAAACCAGCGTTGGCTCGTGGTGAACTCCACTGTGTTGGCGCAACGACTCTTGATGAATACCGTCAATACATAGAGAAAGATCCAGCGTTAGAGCGCCGCTTCCAAAAAGTGCTTGTCGATGAACCAACGGTTGAAGACACGGTGGCGATTCTTCGTGGTTTGAAAGAGCGCTATGAACTTCATCATCATGTAGAAATTACCGACCCAGCAATCGTGGCTGCAGCAACACTATCTCATCGATACGTTTCTGATCGTCAACTGCCGGATAAAGCGATTGATCTGATTGATGAAGCGGCTTCGAGTATCCGTATGCAGATCGACTCAAAACCTGAGTCGCTAGATAAGCTCGAGCGTAAGATCATTCAATTGAAGATCGAGCAGCAAGCTCTTACCAATGAAAATGATGAAGCCAGTGAAAAACGTCTTCGAACATTACAAGAAGAGCTTTCTGACAAAGAACGCGATTTCGCAGAGCTTGAAGAAGTGTGGAATGCAGAGAAAGCCGCGCTTTCAGGCACGCAACACATCAAGTCAGAGCTAGAACAAGCTCGTATGGATATGGATTTTGCGAGACGTGCTGGTGATCTTAACCGAATGTCTGAATTGCAATACGGTCGAATCCCAGAATTAGAGAAGCAGTTAGATCTTGCGACTCAAGCTGAAATGCAAGAAATGACGCTGCTGCGTAATAAGGTCACTGATGCAGAAATTGCAGACGTGCTATCGAAGCAAACAGGCATACCTGTTTCTAAAATGCTAGAAGCCGAGAAAGAGAAGCTTCTTAAAATGGAAGGTGTTCTACATAAGCGAGTTATTGGCCAAGCGGAAGCAGTCGAAGTGGTATCGAATGCGATTCGTCGTAGCCGTGCAGGTTTATCTGATCCAAACAAGCCGATTGGATCTTTCTTATTCCTTGGTCCAACTGGCGTTGGTAAAACGGAGTTGTGTAAAACACTCGCGAACTTCATGTTTGATAGTGACGATGCAATGGTGCGTATCGACATGTCTGAGTTTATGGAGAAACACTCTGTTGCTCGTTTGGTTGGTGCTCCTCCGGGTTACGTTGGATATGAAGAAGGTGGTTACTTAACAGAAGCAGTGCGTCGCAAGCCTTATTCAGTGATTTTGCTAGATGAAGTAGAGAAAGCGCATCCTGATGTTTTCAATATCTTATTGCAGGTGCTTGATGATGGACGCTTAACTGATGGACAAGGTCGTACAGTCGATTTTAGAAACACGGTAGTGATCATGACATCCAACCTTGGCTCTTCGAGAATTCAAGAGAACTTCAATACGCTCGACTACCAAGGAATAAAGAATGAAGTGATGGAAGTGGTAGGTAAACATTTCCGTCCTGAGTTTTTGAACCGAGTTGATGAAAGCGTGGTGTTCCATCCATTGGGTCAAGAGCACATTCAGTCGATAGCCGCTATTCAGCTTGAGCACCTTAAGAAGAGAATGGAAGACAATGGTTATGAGCTTGAAGTTTCGGATAAAGCACTCAAGTTAATTTCTCAAGTTGGTTTTGATCCAGTATATGGTGCACGACCTTTGAAAAGAGCGATTCAACAAAGTGTCGAGAACCCGTTAGCGAAAGCGATACTGGCAGGAAAAATTAATCCAGATAAGAAAGTGCAGCTATTAGTAAACAACGACCGCATTATTGCTCACCAATAGTTGAAGTAAGAACGGTAGGTACGATTGGCCGAAATTAAGGCTTAATCGTACCTATTTTAAACGCTTTGTGTGAATAGTGTTCGAACGGTCGCCGGTGGCGGCTTTTTTTCGTTTTTAGCCTTGTACAAAGGATTATTCTCTCTATAATGCGCCTCCGTTGCCAAGGATAACCAAGCGGTTTGAACTGAGTAACAAGACGGTGATAAGCATTTAAGATGCTTTGAAAAATTAGCTGGAAAAAGTGTTTGACACTGGAATCTAATCCGCTAGAATGGCCGTCCACTTCGAGAGGCTCCTTACTAAAAGGAAGGCTCAACAAGTAAAGCTCTTTAACAATTTAAACCTATCAATCTGTGTGGGCACTCGTTGATGAATATCAAAACGTTTTATCGTTAGATAAAACAGATTCTTCGGAATCAAAATTGATTTCAATGAACTGAGTGACCAAT